>NZ_JBFAJA010000045.1:0-105712 GCF_040654975.1 Dactylosporangium sp. NPDC050588
GAGGCGAACGCGTCGCCCAGCCAGAACCCGTACTTCACCGAGATCTCGTTGGCGATGTCGGAGAACGTGGCGGTGCCCTTGTCCGCGGCGACCACCAGGTAGGGGTCGTCGGGGTCGTGGCGGACCACGTCGGGCGGCGCGACGACCTTGCCGCCGTCGAGGTTGTCGGTCACGTCGAGCAGGGCCGAGATGAACAGCTGGTAGCACTCGACCGCCTCGTCACGGTCGCCCGGCTTCTCCTTGAGCACGAACCCGCCCTTGGCGCCGGATGGCACGATGACCGCGTTCTTGACCACCTGGGCCTTGACCAGGCCGAGGATCTCGGTGCGGAAGTCCTCACGCCGGTCGGACCAGCGCAGCCCGCCCCGCGCCACCGCACCGAAGCGCAGGTGCACACCCTCGAACCGCGGCGAGTACACGAAGATCTCGAACCGAGGCCGCGGCGCCGGCAGGTCGGGGATCGACTGCGGGTCGAGCTTGAACGCCGTGTACGACTTGGGGCGCCCCAGCTCGCCGCGCTGGAAGAACGAGGTGCGCAGGGTGGCCTGGATGACGTGCAGGAACGAGCGCAGGATGTGGTCCTGGTCGAGGCTGGTCACCGTGTCGAGGTCCTCGTTGATCGCCGCGACCATCTCCTTCGACCACTCTCTCCGCGCCGTCTCCGACAGGTGCAGCCGCAGGTCGAAGCGGGCCGTGAACAGGTCCACGAGCTTCGAGGCGATCGCCGGGTACTGCAGCAGCGTCGTCTCCATGTAGTCCTGCGAGAACACCGTGCCGGCCTGGCGCAGGTACTTCGCGTAGGCCCGCAGGACGACGACCTCGCGCCAGGTGACGCCGGCCTTGAGCGCCAGGGCGTTGAACCCGTCGACCTCGGCCTCGCCGTGCCAGGCGGCGGAGAACGCGTTCTCCAGGTCGGGGCGCACCTCGGTGATCGCCCGCGCACCCGGCGGCAGCTGCAGGCCGAAGTCGTAGAGGTAGATGGTGCCGTCGGCGCGGACGATCTCGTAGGGCCGCTCGTCGGTGACCCGCACGCCGAGGGAGTGCAGCACCGGCAGGACGGCGGACAGGATCATCGGCTTGCCGTAGCGGAGCACCTTGAACCGGATGTCGCTCTCGGCCTGGCGGCGCCGGTAGACGTGCATGACGAGCTGGCCCGGCTCGTCGAGCAGCTCCAGCTTGGCGACGTCCTGCAATGCCTCATACGGCGTGTACTCGTTCTTGTACGTGTCCGACAGCGCGCCGCCATACCGCTGGTAGAGCAGCTTGGCCTGCTGCTCGTCCTCGAGGTTGCGCTCCAGCACCAGCCGGAAGTCGTCGTCCCACATCCGGGTGGCGTTGGAGAGCCGCTCGGTGAGGCGGCGGACGTTGATGTCGCCGGGCGGGTTGCCGGGCTCGGTGCGCACGATGAGATGCACCCGGGCGAACTTCGACTCGCCGACCCGGGTGGCGTAGTCGACGCCGACGCCGTGGAGCTCGGCGAGCAGGATCTGCTGGATGCGCAGCCGGTTGGCGGTGGTGAACCGGTCCCGCGGCAGGTAGACCAGGCAGGAGATGAACCGGCCGTAGGTGTCGCGGCGCAGGAACAGCCGCAGCTGCTGGCGGCCGGCCAGGCGCAGCACGCCCATGACGGCCTGGAACAGCTCGTCGGTGGTGATCTGGAACAGCTCGTCGCGCGGATAGGTCTCCAGCGTCTCCAGCAGATCCCGGCCGGAGTGGCTGCGCGGCGACAGCCCCGAGCGCTCCATCACCTCGGCGACCTTGCGCCTGACGACCGGCAGGTCACGGACGCTGGTCCGGTAGGCCGCCGACGAGAGCAACCCGAGGAACCGCTTCTCCCCGACCACCTCGCCGTCGGCGTCGAACAGCTTGAACCCGATGTAGTCCAGGTAGGCCGAGCGGTGCACGGTGGCCCGCGAGTTGGCCTTGGTGATGATGATCAGCCGCTTCTCCATCGCCTTGGCGTAGGCCTCGGCGGTCATCGAGCTCAGCACGAGCGGACGGGTCTGGTCGGCCCGCAGGATGCCCAGGCCCGAGCCGAGCACCGCCTCCAGCAGCTCCTCGCCGCCGTCGCCCTTGACCAGCCGGTACTCCCGGTAGCCGAGGAACGTGAAGTGGTCGTCCACCAGCCAGCGCAGCAGCTCGACGGAGTCGGTGACGTCCTTGTCCGGCACCGGCAGCCGCGCGCCGCCGAGCTGGTCGGCCAGCGTGAGCGCCTGCATGCGCATCTTCGGCCAGTCCTCGACCGCCTCACGGACGTCGTCGAGCACCCCGGCCAGGCCGTTGCGCAGCTCCTCGAGATCGGCCTCGGCCCGGATCCGGTCGATCTCGATGCGGATCCAGCTCTCCACGATGTCGCCGGGCGCGGCGTCCTCGGGCTCGACGCCGACCCGGACTCCCTCCAGCGCGCCCAGCGGCGCCCGCCGCACGACGACGAGCGGGTGCACCAGCATGTCCACGTCGATGTTGCGCGACGACAGGGCGCTGGTGACCGAGTCGACGAGGAACGGCATGTCGTCGGTGACGATCTCCAGCGACGTGCGGTCGGCGGTGCTCGTGCCCAGCCGCAGCTTCAGCTCGCCGGGCACCCGCTGCTGGGCCAGCTCCAGGTGCGACCGCGTGGCCTCGACCATCCAGGCCGGCTGGCAACCGGCGAGCTCCTCGTCCGGCACGAGGCGCCAGTAGCGCGCGACCAGCTCGGGGTCGGCGTCGCGGGCCGCCGCCAGGTTGACGGCCTCCGCGACCAGGTGTTCCGCGTCGGGCACGTACCGCTCCGGCTCGTCGTCCTTGACCGCAGGTCCGGTAGTGCCGGCGCTCACCCGGGTGGCTGTGGGCCGGTTCATCGGTGGTTCCCCCTCACCCACGGCGCTGTGGGCAAGTGTGTTGATCCGTCTCAGCGGCGGTGCAGTGGCTCGTGGCTTCTCCGGGCAGACGGCCAGGTCCGCTCGAAGAAGGACAAGTAGCCACTTCCTTGTAGTGTCTCTCGGCCTGCCCGGACCGGCCAGGATCCCCGTCGCCGGCGCCGCGACGTCAGGTGCCGTTGCCGATGGCGCGCTGGTGGGTGGCTTCGGCGATGGAGCGGGGGAGCGCGGCGAGGCCCGGGAGCTGCAGGCCGCCGGGGCCGTACACCAGGTGCGCGATGCTGACCGTGAGCCAGGGGGCTGCCGGGCCGTGCAGCATGATCGGGTCGCCGACCTCATAGCGCAGGACGAACAGCCACTGGGTGACGTCGCCCTGGAGCTCGGTGACGCCGTTGTGCCAGAAGCTCAGCCACCGGTTGCGGTAGTCGCACATCAGGCGCTGGTTGGTGAGGATGGTCCGGACGGTGGCGTGGTCGCGCCACTGGGCGGCCGCCTGGGCCGCCGCGCGCTGCTTCGCGGACGAGTTCGCGATCGCGGTCGCGGCCATCCCGGCGGCGACGAACGCCGCCGAGCCGAGCAGGAACGTGCTGTTGCGCTCGTACGTCACCGTGGTCCCGTAGAAGCGGGCGTAGCCGAGCATCGTGTCGGCGTACGCCACCTCGCCCGGGTTCAGGCGTACCGCGCCCGGCGGCAGCGCGGCCAGCTCGCCACCGGCGTGGAGATGCCCGTACAGCTGGCAGGCGCTGGACCAGCCTTCCCGCAGGGCGTTCTCGAGTCCGCCGTCCATCCTGTGACCCACGTGTTCCTCCAGCCTTTCCAGATCCCCGGTGCTCAGCGGCCCGGCTCGTGGCGCCGCAGCGCCCACCTGGCGGCGCCGGTGAGCGCCACACCCTGCAGCGCGAGGACGCCCATCGCCCACCACCACGCCCCGGCGGTGTGCTTCCACAGCGCGTCCGCGCTCGGGTTCACCACCAGCGAGCGGAGGTCGACGGTGGCGGCCGCGGCGGCGTACCCCCACCGGGACGGCGCCAGCCACGACAGCTGCTCGACACCGGAGCGGCCGACCACTGCGAACAGCCCGCCGCAGAGCACCAGCTGCGCCATCACGAGCCCGACCAGGACGGGCATCGTCTGCTCGCCGGAGGAGACGTACGCGCTGACCAGCAGGCCGGTCACGGTCGCGACCAGCGCGGTCAGCCAGACCACCGCGATCAGCTCCAGCAGCGGCCAGCGCAGCGCGAGCGCCTCGGGGGCACCCGGCCGCCCGGCGAGACCGACGAGCACGAACAGCGCCGCCTGGACCCCGTTCACGACGCCGAACGCCAGCACCTTCGAGCCGAGGTACGCGCCCGGCGCGAGCCCGACGGCCCGTTCCCGGCGGTAGATGGGGCGCTCCCGGACCAGTTCCCGGACGCCGCCGGCCAGGCCGAAGAACACCGCGCCGACGATGAGCACGACGAGGAGCTGCGACGCCTCGGTACCACGCGCCAGCGGGTCGCCCGGCACGGCGAACCCGTCGTCGCCGGGGATCACGTGCAGCAGCGCGGCGAGGCCGAGCGGCAGCCCGAGCAGCAGGGCCACGTACATCCGGTCGGCCAGGGTGACGGCGGCGATCCGCCGGGTCAGGATCGTCAGCTGCCGCCACCAGCCCTGCCGGGCCGGCGGTGCCTGGGCCGGTGGCGTCGAGGGCGCGACCGGTGCGGCGGCGGCGGGCCGGGGCGTCACCCGCGCGGCGAACCGCGCCGCCCAGCCGTCGGGGTCGTCGTACACCTGCTTGAAGACGTCGGCGTACTCCTGCACGCCGAAGAACGGCAGCAGCTCGCCGGGCGGGCCGAAGTAGGCGACCTTGCCGCCCCGCCCGAGGACCAGCACCCGGTCGCAGACGTTGAGGTGCAGCGGGCTGTGGGTGACCACGACGACGGTCCGGCCCCGGTCGGCGAGGTCCCGCAGGCTCACCATCACGTCCCGGTCCAGCGAAGGGTCGAGTCCGGACGTCGGCTCGTCGAGGAACAGCAGCGACGGCTCGGTGAGCAGCTCCAGCGCGACCGAGGTGCGTTTGCGCTGGCCGCCGGAGAGCGTCTCGATCCGCTGGTCCGCCTGCGCGGTCAGGCCGAGCTGGCCGATCACCTCGTCGATCCGCTGCTCCCGCTCCGCGCTCGTGACGTCGGAGCCGAAGCGCAGGGCCGCCGCGAAGCGCAGGGCCCGGCGGACGGTCAGCGCCAGGTGCAGGATGTCGTCCTGCGGCACCAGGCCGATCCGCTGGCGCAGGTCGTCGTACTCGGCGTACAGGTCGCGGCCCTGGTAGACGACCGCACCCTCGTTCGCCGGGCGGTATCCGGTCAACGCGCCCAGCAGGGTCGACTTGCCGGCGCCGCTGGGGCCCACCACGGCGAGCAGGCTGCACTCGTCGAGCGCGAAACCGACGCCTGAGAGGAGCCGGCGGCCGCCCGCCACGGTGACGCCCAACCCGTCGACGTGCAGCGAGACCCTTCCGGTGTCGACGTACTCCCGCAGCTGCGTGCCGTCGACGACGAGCTGGTGCCGCCCGAAGGACAGCAGGTCGCCGGGGCGCAGGTCCGCCTCGGCGATCCGCCGGCCGTTGACGAACGTGCCGTTGCTGGTGCCGAGGTCGACGAGCCGCAGCCCGTCCGGCGTCCGCAGCAGGTCCGCGTGATACCGCGACACCTGCAGGTCGTCGAGCACGATGTCGTTGTCCGGGGCGCGGCCGATCCTGGTGCGGTGCGCGGCCCGGTGGATCGCGGAAGGCACCCGGCCGGCCTCGAACCGCGGCCCGGATGCGGCGGCCGCCGGGTGGTTCGCCGCCGTGACCGTCGGTGGCGGCACTCCCGGGACCGGCTCCGGGCGCAGGGTGAGCGACGGGCCGTCGGCGGCGCCGAGCCGCACCTGGCACGGCCGGGTCAGGTCGAGCTCGTCGACCCGGATGCCGCCGGCGTAGGTGCCGTTGTGGCTGCCCAGGTCCCGCAGCCACCAGCGGCCGGCGCGGAGGGACACCTCGACGTGCTCCCGCGACACCCGGGGGTCTTCGACGACGATCCGGCACAGCGGGTCCCGGCCGATCCGCAGTACCGACTCCTCGGACGTGATGCGGCGCTCACCGTCCGGTGTGCCGATCAGCAGGACACTGGTCACGGGCCCTCCGCTTCGCTCCGGACCCGCGACCTCCGCCCTGTGCCAATGGTGACCGGCCTCTCCGCTTCGCTCCGAACCGGTCACTGGCCGCTCTTCGGGAGTCGCTTCGCCATCGCGGTGGCGAGCTGGATCGCGTCCGACTGGTAGCTGCCGTGCACGAGGTCCATGAAGGTCTGCCCCGTCACCACCACCTCGATGGCCGCCTGACCGCTGCGGACGAACACGATGGCGAGCTTGGTGCTCCCGTTGTCGCTGAAGATCCCGAGCGTCTCGTCGCCGAGCTTCGTGGTCTGCATCTCCGTCCACCCGCACCGGGCGGCGGTGCTGCGCAGCGAGGCGAAGAAGACCTTCGCCTCGTCACCGAAGAAGCCGGCGACGGCCGAGCCCACAAACGGGTAGCCCTCGGCGCCGGTGACCTTGAAGTTGTTCGTCTCGGAACCGGCGATGGCGTCCCCGGCCACCGCGCCGTCGGCGCACAGCTTCAGGCTGGACAGGCCGCCCTGGAGGTAGTTCTCGTCGGACCTCGAGTTGACCGTGTCACGCGACGCGCGCATCACCGTGGTGATGTCACCGACCGAGACCAGCGCGGAGCGCAGCTCCGTCACCGGCGGCGGGGGCTTGCTCTTGTCGAACGACCGGGTGGGCCTGGCACCGCCACCCGATCCCGGTTGACCGGTGGTGTCGGTGAGATCCGCCCCGAACTTGTAGGCGGAGAAACAACAAGCGACGACGAGCAGCAGAATCGCGCCGAAGATGATCAGCGGCGCCTTGGCGCCGCCCTGCTTCGGCGGCGGGGCACCGAGGTAGCCACCGGCGGCCGGCGGGAACGGCACACCGCCGAGGCTGCCGGGCGGCATCGGGGCCCCGCCGAGGCTGCCGGGCGGCATCGGGTAGCTCACCGGTTGCGGTGCAGGGCCGGCGAAGGAGCCGGGCGGCAGCCGGTATCCGGGCGGGGACGCGGCCGTGGTCGTCGGCGGCGGCGCCGAGACCGGCGCCGGAAGCTGCGTCGGGAACTGCGCCGTGCCGGCGGTCGTCTCCGGTGGCGGCATCCGCAGGGCGCGGATCCAGCGGGCGGCGCCGGCCGGGCGCGCGTCGGGCTGCGCGGCGAGCATCGCCAGGATGCCGCGCACCTCCCGGTCCTTCCCCGGCCCGAGCGCCGACGTCAGCCGCTGCGTCATCCCCTGTACGTCGCCGGGGATCGGCGCCTCGCCGGTCAGCGCGTAGTAGACGGTCGCGCCCAGCGTGTACCGGTCGGTCGCGGGGCTGTACTCGCCGCGGGCCAGCGACTCCGGCGCCATGAACGGGGCGGTGCCGAAGATCCGCGAGGTCCGGTCGGTGCCGCGCAGGCGCACCAGCCCGAAGTCCACCAGGTAGACCCGGCCGTCGGCGGCGAGCAGGACGTTCGCGGGCTTGATGTCGCGGTGGAGCACCGGGGCGCCGTTGGTGTCCTGCCCGCTGTGCAGGTAGTCGATCGCCTCGGCGACGGGCTCCAGCGGCGCCAGCACGTCGAGGCCCTGGACCTCGCCGCGCTCCAGCGCCTCCTGCAGGTTGCGGCCCTCGATCCACTTCATCACGAAGTAGAGCCGGCGTCCCGTGGCCGCGGCGCCCTGACCGGCGGGGTGCGGCGGCGGGCCGAGGAAGACCTCCTTCACCTTCACCAGCGCCGGATGCTCCAGCTGCGTGGCGAGCGCCGCCTGCAGCCGCAGCTCCTCCAGCTGCCGGTCCGCGACCGAGTCGTCGTCGATCCGGATCACCTTCACGGCGTACGGGAACGACTCGGCGCCGTGGTGCTCACGAGCCAGCCACACCTCGCCCTCGCCGCCCGCGGCGTGCCGCTGCACGAGCTCATACCGGTCGAGCGCGTCGGCCGGGCCGGCATGACCCGGGCCCCCCTCCATCGACACCAATCCACACCATTCTCTTACGGCCCCTGGGCAACGGCCGCCAGTTTAGGGACGCTTCGCCGCCGGCATCGATCGCTTGTTAGCGGCTTGTTAGAGGGCCGGTGTCGCGTTTGATATCAATGGCCGGTGGAGTTTGGGCTGCTAGGACCGATGGAAGTCCGGGACGCCGGGCGGCTCCTGCCCGGCGGTAGCGGACGGGAGCGGCTGGTGCTCGCCACGTTGCTGATCAACGCCGAGCGGCTGATCCCCATCGACGAGCTCATCGCCCGGCTCTGGGAGCAGCCGCCGGGATCCGCGAGGGCGCAGCTGCACAACCTCATCAGCGGGCTGCGGCGCCGGTACCGCGCCATCGACACCTCGCTCATCGAGACCCGGCCGACCGGATACCTGCTGCGGCTGGGGCCGCACCGCCTGGACGTCGCGGAGTTCCGTGGCCTCACCGAGCGGGCCCGTGCCGCGGCCGCGGCGGGCGACCACACCACCGTCGTCGCGGCGCTGGACCAGGCGCTGTCGCTGTGGCGGGGCCCGGCGCTGGCCGACCTCGCCGACGCGTCCTCCGGCGAGGTCCGCGAGGCGCTGGACCGGGAGCGGCTCGCCGCGGCCGAGGCGAAGCTGGACGCCGCCCTGGCGCTCGAGGACTACGACACCGTGCTGCGCGAGGTCGAGCCGCTCGTCGCCGAGAACCCGTACGCCGAGCGGCTCTACCGCGGGCAGATGCTGGCGCTGGCCGGTGTGGGCCGCCGCGCCGACGCGCTCGCCGTCTACCGGCGCGCGTACCGGCGTCTCGTCGACGACATCGGCGTGGAGCCGGGACCGTCGCTGCGCGACACGGAGCGGCAGATCCTGTGGGGACGCCAGGCGGGCGGGGCCGCGCCGGCCGGGCCACCGGTGCCGCGGCAGCTTCCCCGGGCGTCCGCGCTCACGGGTCGCGGCCCGCTGCTCGACCAGATCGCCGGGCAACTCTCCGACGACGCCGAGGCCTCCACGGTGGTGCTGCTGGTGGGGCCCGGCGGGGTCGGCAAGAGCGGACTGGCCCTGGCGGCCGGTCACCGGCTGGCGCGGGCGTTCCCGGACGGGCAGCTGTACGCCGACCTCCGCGGCAGCCAGGACACGCCGGCGGAACCCTACCGGGTCCTGGAGCGGTTCCTGCGGGCGCTGGGCGTCGACGGCACCGACCTGCCCAGGGACCCCGACGAGCGCGTCGCGCTGTACCGAAGCCAGTTCGCGCGCGGCCGGATGCTGGTGGTGCTCGACGACGCCGCGGACGAGGCCCAGGTGCGGCCGTTGCTGCCCGGGGCGGGCGCCGCCGTGGTGACCTCGCGGCGGCAGCTGGGGGCGCTGCTCAACGCGGCCCGCTTCCTGGTGCCGGCGCTGCGGACCGCCGACGCGATCCAGCTCCTCGCCGGCGGTGTCGGCGACGCGCGGATCGCCGCCGAGCCGCAGGCCGCGAAGGAGATCGTGCGCCTGTGCGGCGGGCTCCCGCTGGCCGTGCGCATCGTGGCCGCACGGCTGGCGCTGCGGCCCGACGCCGGCCTCGACGAGCTGCGGCGGCGCCTGGCGACGGAGCGCGGCCGGCTGGACGAGCTGGCGGTCGGCGACCTCGACGTCCGGGCGTCGATCGCGCTGAGCTACGAGGCGCTGCCGGCGGAGACCCGGAAGCTCTTCGTGCGCTCCGGCCTGCTCGGCACGGCGGACTGGCCGGAGTGGGTCGCTCAGGCGCTGCTCGACGCGCCGGGCGAGCGGGCCCGCGCGCTGCTCGACGAGCTCGCGGACGTCCATCTGGTGGAGCCGCTCGGCCGGGACGTGACCGGGCAGGAGCGGTACCGGCTCAACGAGCTGGTCGCCGAGTACGCCCACGAGCGCGGCACGTCCGACGAGGCGCCGGCCGAGCGGAGCCGAGCGCTGGAACGGCTGCTCAACGGCTGGCTCGCGCTGGCCACCGAGGCCGGTGAGCTGCTCGGCCACCATGCGGGCGGAGCTGACCTGGAGGTCCCGCCGCCGCCCGGCAGCGGCGCCCGCGCCATGCGGGCCGGCCCGCTCGACTGGTTCGAGACCGAGCGCGCCGGGCTGGTCGCCGGGGTCGACCAGGCATGCCGGTCGGGTCTGCCCGGCATCGCCGGCGGGCTCGCGCTGAGCCTGTCGGGGTTCCTCGGCAACCGGTCCTACTCCGACGACTGGGAACACACGCTCCAGCAGGCGACGGCGTGCGTCCGTTCGCTCGGATCGGACCGGCTCCTCGCCCGCCTGCTCGGCGGCCTGTACGACGCCCACCTGCACCGCGACGAGTACTCCCAGCTGCCGGCCATCGCGGCCGAGCAGCTGAGCGTGGCGCGCCGGCTCGGTGACCCGGAGCTCGAGGTGCGGTCGCTGCGCAACGCCGGTATGGCCGCGGTGCGCCTCGGGCGGTTCGGCGACGCGTTCGACTGGCTGGAGCGGGCGGTGGCGGCGGCCCGCGCCCGGGCGGTCCCCGGCTGGCCGCTCTGCGACGCCCTCGACGGTCTGGGCTTCGCGAACTGGGAGGCGGGCGACGCCGTCACCGCCGTGGCGCTGCTGGAGGAGGCGCTCGCCGTCGACGGCGTGGCGGACCGGTCGCTGCAGCTCGCCCTCGTCCGGTACCACCTCGGCCTGGCGCTCATCGACGCCGGACGGCCCGCCGACGCGGAGCCGGTGCTGGCCGCGGCGCTGCGGACCAGCCAGGAGATGGGCGACGACCTGGGCACGGCGTACCTCGAACAGGCACTCGCCGACGCGGACCTCCGGCAGGGGCGGTGGACCGGGGCCGCGGCCAGGCTGGGCCGGGCGCTGGCCGGCCACCAGCAGGCCGGGCGCCCCGACGGCCTGGCCGAGACGTTGCGTGCCACGGGTGACCTGGCCGCCGCCGAGGGACGCTGGGCGGAGGCGGCCGGCCCGCTGCGCCAGGCGCTGGACATCTGGCGTCGCATCGGCGCGGCGCCGCAGATCGCCCGCGCGGCGGCCCGCCTCGAACGGGTCTCGGCGGCCTCCGGCGACCACGCCGCGGCGGCCGCGTACCACCGGCAATGGCGCTCGGTCGTCGCCGGGCTGGACGTCGGCGACGCCGTGCTGCGCCTTCCACCGTTCCTCGCCGGGATCTCCGGCACCGACCAGGAGCGGCCGGCGGCGGCGCGTGCGGTGTCCAGCACCGACCCCGGACCCGGCGACGGCTGGTCCGGGCTCCTGTCCGGGATGGTCAGCGACGAGGCGGCCGCGGCCTTCGGCCGGCTCCTGGCGGCGTCCCAGCTGCCCGTCGGTCACCGGCCGGGCATGCTGGA
The DNA here is from genome assembly GCF_040654975.1 of Dactylosporangium sp. NPDC050588. Lineage (NCBI taxonomy): Bacteria > Bacillati > Actinomycetota > Actinomycetes > Micromonosporales > Micromonosporaceae > Dactylosporangium > Dactylosporangium sp. NPDC050588. The sequence continues at coordinate 11,203 of NZ_JBFAJA010000045.1, forward strand.
CCTCGACGAGGGCCCGGGGCGGGAGCTGCTGGACGCCGGGGTCATCAACATCACCGGCAGCGGCGACGGCCGGTTCGCCCGTACGGTGCATCCCTCCATCGCCCTGCGCCGGTTGCTCGACCGCCAGCATCGCAAGCTGGCGGTGCTGCAGCGGCAACTGGGCACGGCCTGGGAGCAGTTCGCCGGCATGATGTCGCCGACGGCCGGCCTGGCCGACAGCCCGATCGACGACGACAACGTCCGCGTCATCCGCGACTACCCCGAGGTCGCGCGGCTCGCGTCGGGGCTGTACCGGTCACCGAAGCGCCTGCTCCGCGCGACGCTGAACGGCCAGTTCGTCGACGGCGCCCCCACGCACGGGGTCCTGCTCCCACCGGCGGACGCCGTCGCCGCGGGGGTCGAGTTCCGCATGATCTACGACGCGATCCACGTGTCGGACCCCTGGGGGGCGTACAGCGTCGAGCAGTCCGTGCTGGCCGGCGAGCAGGCCAAGGTACGCAAACACATGCCGGTGAAGATGATGCACGTCGACGACACGGTCGCCCTGGTGACCATCGACGCGACCGGCATGGCCGGCGCGCTGCACATCCACTCGGGCCCCCTGCTCGAACTGCTCGCCGAGTGGTTCGACCTGCTGTGGCACGACCCCGGAAGCACGGTCGTCGGCGGCGGGGCGGACGACGCCGGGCTCACCGGCGCCCAGCGCAAGGTGCTCCGCCTGCTGGCCGCCGGCCTCACCGACGAGGCCATCGCCCACCGCACCGGCACCGCCGTCCGGACCGTACGCCGCCACGTCGGCGCGATCCTCAAGGTGCTCGGCGCGGACAGCCGCTTCCAGGCCGGCGCCGCCGCGGCGAAACGCGGCTGGCTGTAGGCCGGCGTGGGATTCGGCGTGGGATTCGGTGTGGAGATCACCTGGCCGGAACCGGACAATGTCCGGAACGCTCCACGCTCCACGGCCGGAAGGAGGCGGCATGTACATCCCGAACCGCCGGGACCGGCGCCGGCGGCGCGTCGGGCTCCTGCTCGGTGCCGTCTTCGTCACGTTCATCGGCCTGCTCTCCGGATGGATCTCCATCGACGAGGCGAGGGGAGGCGTGGTCGATGCCGAGGTGGTCGGCGTCCGGCACATCTCCTCCGGCCGCCGGGTCTACGACGTCCGGTTCGACGCGGCGGGGCGGGCCTGCTCGACCCGGGTGGACTCCGGCTCCAGCCCGAAGCCACGCGACGTCCACGCCGGCGGGACCTCCCGGCTGCGCTACTCGGCGTCGGACCCGTGCATCAAGGTGCGCGAGACCGGCGGCCCCAGCCCCGGCCCGCTCCCGGTCGTCGCACCGGTCGTCGCGGCCGGGCTCTGGGTGGGGGTGTGGCGGCTCCGGCCGGGTGGTGGTCGCTCAAAGCCCGGACGGATCCGTCGACAGCCAGGTCTGGTGACGTTCTTTGAGAGCGCCGGTCAGTCGGCAGTGGCGAGAGTGGCGATCCGCGTTAGTGCGAAATGACATCAGGCGGAGCGACACCTGCGGGCGGTCCGACCTTCCGTGACGGTCCGTCGCGTGAACGGGCCGGCGGCGGGTAGGCGACAGGTATGAAGATCGGTGTGATCGGCGCCGGCAAGGTTGGCTCCACGCTGGCTCACCTGTACGTCGCGGCCGGCAATGACGTCGCCATCGCGAACTCGCAGGGGCCGGACACCCTGCGCGACCTCGAGCAGCAGCTCGGCCGTCACGCACACGCCGTCACCGTCGAGGAGGCGGCCCGCTACGGCGACGTCGTGATCGTCGCCGTGCCGTTCTGCCAGTTCGAGGATCTGCCCGCCGATGCGCTGGCCGGCCGGACGGTGATCGACGCGACCAACTACCTCCCTGAGCGGGACGGGCACGACGCAGAGCTGGAGCGCGGCGACGTGACCAGCAGCGAGCTGATGCAACGGCACCTCGCCGGGGCGCACGTGGTCAAGGCGTTCAACGCGATGCGCTGGGACCACCTGCGCGACTACGGCCACTCGGCCGGGTCGAACTTCCGGTACGGCATTCCGGTCTCCGGCGACGACCCGGACGCCAAGTGGCGGGTCCTCGACCTCGTCGAAGAGATCGGCTTCGAACCGGTCGACGCCGGGCCGCTCGTCGAGGGCGGTCGCAAGTATCAGCCGGGGACGGAGCTCTACACCGCGGACCTGGAGGCCGACGAACTGCGCGCCCGCGTCGGCGTCGAGGCCGCCTGAACCTGCCGGGCCACGGGCGGAGCGGCACGGCGGGGCGGGCGGGCGCGAAATGCCGATCGGGTCGGCGGTTGCAGGTTAGCCGGGGTCCGCATGGGTAGCGGGGGCCTGGCGGCACCTGCCTGGACGGCGGGTGGCGGGCGGGAAGGAGGACGGTGGAGATGGCGACACGGGACGGTCAGCGCGTGATCGTGGTGACCGGGGCGAGCGGGGGAGTCGGCCGGGCGTCCGCCCGGGCGTTCGCGGCGCGCGGTGACGCGGTCGCGCTGCTGGCGCGCGGCGAGGACGGGCTGGCCGGCGCCGAGCAGGACGTCCGCGCCGCCGGGGGCCGCGCCCTGCCGATCGAGGTCGACGTCGCCGACAACGACGCGGTGCAGGCGGCCGCGGACCGGGTCGAGGACGAGCTCGGCGAGATCGACGTGTGGGTCAACGTGGCGTTCTCGTCGGTCTTCGCGCCCTTCGTCGACGTCGCCGCGGACGAGTTCCGGCGCGCGACCGAGGTCGCCTACCTGGGGTACGTCAACGGCACCCGCGCCGCGTTGCGGCAGATGCTGCCCCGCGACCGGGGCGCCGTGGTGCAGGTCGGGTCGGCGCTGGCGTACCGCGGCATCCCGCTGCAGAGCGTGTACTGCGGCGCCAAGCACGCCATTCAGGGCTTCACCGAGTCCGTGCGCTGCGAGCTGCTGCACGACCGCAGCCGCGTCCGCGTCACGATGGTGCAGCTGCCGGCGGTCAACACCCCGCAGTTCGACTGGGTGCTGTCGCGCCTGCGCGGCCACCCGAAGCCGGTCCCGCCGATCTACCAGCCGGAGATCGCCGCCCGCGCCGTGCTGTACGCCGCCGACCATCCGCAGCGCCGCGAGTACTGGGTCGGCGGGTCGACCGTCGGCACGCTGCTGGGCAACAAGGTCGCGCCGGGACTGCTGGACCGCTATCTGGCCCGCACCGGCTACGACTCGCAGCAGACCGGCGAGCGCGCGGCCAGGCTGCGGCCGAACCTGTGGCAGCCCGCCGACGCGGCGCCCGGCACCGACCAGGGCGCCCACGGCTCGTTCGACGAGGTCGCGCACGCGCGCAGCCCGCAGCTCTGGGCGTCGCAGCACCACGGCCTCCTCGCCATGGCGTGCGGCGCGGCGGCGACCGCCGGCGCCGCCGTCTGGCTCGCCCGCCGCCGGGCCTGAACCAGAGACGGGCCTGAACCAGAGACGGGCCTGAACCAGAGACGGGCCTGAACCAGAGACGGGCCTGAACCAAAGACGGGCCTGAACCAAAGACGGGCCCGACACACGAAGACACAAGGAGGCACCGCATGACTCCCGGCGCGAACGCCGGCCTGCTCCACCGCCGCGCGTCGACGCCGTGGTGGTGGCGGCGCGCGGTCGACGGGCCGTCGGCGTGGCCGCGACGCGTGGCCGTGGCCGTGCTCGCCTGCGCCGGGATGCTGGTTTCGCTGCGGCTGGCGTTCTTCCAGTACGGCCTGGTGCCGGCGGTGTGGGAGCCGTGGTTCGGCGACGGCAGCATCCGCGTGCTGGAGTCCGCCTTCTCCCGGGCGCTGCCGGTGCACGACGCCGCGCTCGGCGCCGCGGCGTTCGCGGCCGAGTTCGTGCTCGAGCTGTCGGGCGGCACGACCCGGTGGTGGCGGCGGCCGTGGCTGGTGGTGCTGCTCGGGCTGGTCGCCGGCGGCATGGCGGTGGCCGCGCTGTTCCTGGTGGCGATGCAGGCCTTCGTGGTCGGCGCGTTCTGCACGCTGTGCCTGGTCACGGCGGGTATTTCGGTGAGCGTCGCCCTGCTCGTCGCCGACGAGGTGGTCGCGGTGTGGCGGCAGCTGCGGCGCGCCCGCCGGTACGGGCGGTCCTGGGTGACGGCGCTGCGCGGAGGAGTCGTGGGTGCGCACTGAGTTCAAGGTGTTCGGGGTGATCGCCGGGTTCCTGCTGACCGCGTCGGTCGTCTACCTGTGGTGGACCGGCAGCGGTGCCGCCGCCCACCCGGAGCTGACCGGCGGCATCGTGCTCGGCCTGTCCGGCGTGCTGAGCCTGATCTGCGGCAGCTACTTCTGGCTGGTCGCCCGGCGCATCCCGGCGCGCCCGGAGGACCGCCCGGACGCCGAGATCGCCGACGGTGCCGGCCCGGTCGGCTTCTTCGCGCCGCCCGGGTTCTGGCCGTTCGGCATCGCCGTCGCGGTGGCCAGCGCGGCGGTCGGCATCGCGCTGAGCCAGTGGTGGCTGGTCGGCGCCGCCACGATCGGCGCGCTGCTGGCCACGACCGGTCTGGTGCTGGAGTTCTACGCCGGCGCCCCGGAGTCGCGGTGAGCCGCCGGCCGCACCGGCCGCCCCGGGCCACCCGCGCGGCCCGGGCGATGGACGAGCGGTTCCAGGCGGCCACGCCGCTGCGCCGGGCGGTGAACAAGGTCTTCCCGGACCACTGGTCGTTCATGCTCGGCGAGCTGGCGCTGTACTCGTTCGTGATGCTGGTGCTGACCGGGGTCATGCTGGCGCTGTTCTTCGACCCGTCGATGCGGCAGGTCACCTACGACGGCTCCTACGTGCCGCTGCGCGGGATGCCCATGTCGGCCGCCTACGACTCGACGCTGCGCATCACCTTCGACATCCGCGGCGGGCTGCTGCTGCGGCAGATGCACCACTGGTCGGCGAACCTGTTCATGGCGGCGATCGTCGTGCACATGGCCCGGATCTTCCTGACCGGCGCCTTCCGCAAGCCGCGCGAGGCGAACTGGGTCATCGGCATCATCATGTTCTGGCTCGGTTTCGTCGAGGGCTTCGCCGGCTACTCGCTGCCCGACGACGGCCTGTCCGGCACGGGCCTGCGCATCGCCGCCTCGATCGTGGAGTCGCTGCCGGTCATCGGCACCTGGGCGTCCACCTCGCTGTTCGGCGGCGAGTTCCCCGGCGAGGTCATCGTCGGCCGCCTGTACATCGTCCACGTCCTGCTGGTCCCCGGGGCGCTCGTCGCGCTCATCAGCGTGCACCTGGGCCTGATCGTCAAGCAGAAGCACACGCAGTGGCCGCGGGTGCGGCACACCGGCGCGAACGTCGTCGGCGAGCGGATGGTGCCCGGGTTCGCCGGTCGCTCCACCGGGCTGGCGCTCATCGTCTTCGCCGCCGTCGCCGCGCTCGGCGGGCTGGTGCAGATCAACCCGGTGTGGCTGTTCGGCCCGTACGAGGCCGCCGTGGTGTCCTCGGCGAGCCAGCCCGACTGGTACGTCATGTTCCTCGACGGCGCGCTGCGGCTCATGCCGCCGTGGGAGGTCCGGGCCTTCGGCTACACCCTGTCGCCGGTCTTCTGGCCCGGCGTCGTGCTGCCCGGGGTGCTGACCGTGCTCGCCATCGGTTACCCGCTCGGCCACGCGTGGCGGCACCGCGGCGAGGAGTACCACAACCTGCTGCAGCGTCCCCGTGACGCGCCGACCCGTACCGCGGTCGCCGCCATGGCCGGCACCTTCTACCTGGTGCTGACCGTGTCGGCCGCCAACGACCTCATCGCCGACAAGTTCCAGCTCAGCCTCAACGCGCTGATCTGGGCCGGGCGCATCGGCGCCCTGCTGCTGCCGGCGCTCGCCTTCGCGGTCACCCGCCGGCTCTGCCTGGGGTTCCAGCAGCAGGACCGCAAGCGGCTCGCCCACGGGATGGAGACCGGTGTGGTCATCCGCACCCCGGACGGGGAGTACCGCGAGATCGAGCAGCCGCTCGCCGCCGCCGACCAGCTGCCGCTGCCGTACGCCGGCTGGGTGGTGCCGAAGCGCATGCAACGGGTCGGGGCCGCCCAGCGGGAGCTGGAGAGGTCCGACCAGCGGGAGCTGGAGAGGTCCGCCGATGAGTGACCGTTCGGTGCTGCCGATCGACCCGGTGCACACCCCGAGGCTGCCCGGGCCGCTGCGCCGCACCGTGCCCGGGTCGCGGGTCGTGCAGGCGCTGGCGACCACCGACGCGAAGCAGATCGGGGTGATGTACCTCGTGACGTCGTTCGGCTTCTTCGCGATCGGTGGGGTGCTGGCGCTGCTGATGCGGGCCGAGCTCGCCCGGCCCGGCCTGCAGCTGCTGTCGCCGGAGCAGTACAACCAGCTCTTCACCATGCACGGCACGATCATGCTGCTGCTGTTCGCCACCCCGCTGCTGTTCGGGTTCGGCAACTACCTGGTCCCGTTGCAGATCGGCGCCGCCGACGTCGCGTTCCCGCGGCTCAACGCCCTCGCGTACTGGCTGTACCTGACGGGCGGCATCGTCACCGTCGCCGGGTTCGCCACCCCGGGCGGGGCCGCGGACTTCGGCTGGTTCGCCTATTCGCCGCTCAACAGCCACGTGCACTCGCCCGGCGTGGGCGGCGACCTGTGGACGATGGGCCTGGTGGTGGCCGGCGTCGGCACGGTGATCGGCGCGGTCAACATGATCACGACCGTCATCACGCTGCGGGCGCCCGGGATGACGATGTTCCGGATGCCGATCCTGACGTGGAACATCTTCATCACCGCGCTGATGGTGCTCATGGCGTTCCCCGTGCTCACCGCGGCCCTGCTCGCGCTCGAGGCGGACCGCAAGTTCGGCGCGCACGTCTACGACCCCGCGCACGGCGGGGCGATGCTGTGGCAGCACCTCTTCTGGTTCTTCGGCCATCCGGAGGTGTACATCGTCGCCCTGCCGTTCTTCGGCATCGTCACCGAGATCCTGCCGGTCTTCTCCCGCCGGCCGGTCTTCGGCTACAAGGGTCTCGTCGGCGCCACCATCGCGATCGCCGTGCTGTCCATGAGCGTGTGGGCGCACCACATGTTCGTCACCGGGCAGGTGCTGCTGCCGTTCTTCTCGTTCGTGTCGTACCTGATCGCCGTGCCCACCGGCGTGAAGTTCTTCAACTGGATCGGCAGCATGTGGCACGGCCAGCTGACGTTCCAGACGCCGATGCTGTGGTCGCTGGGCTTCCTGGTGACGTTCCTCTTCGGTGGCCTCTCCGGGGTGCTGCTCGCCTCGCCGCCGATGGACTTCCACGTCTCCGACACGTACTTCGTCGTCGCCCACATGCACTACGTGCTGTTCGGCACGATCGTTTTTGCCGCGTTCGCCGGCGTCTACTTCTGGTTCCCCAAGATCACCGGTCGGATGCTCGGCGAGCGCCTCGGCAAGGCGCACTTCTGGCTGACGTTCGTCGGGTTCCACACCACGTTCCTGGTCCAGCACTGGCTCGGCACCCGCGGCATGCCCCGCCGCTACGCCGACTACCTGCCCACCGACGGCTTCACGGTCTACAACACCATCTCCAGCGTCGGCGCGCTGATCCTGGGGCTGTCGATGCTGCCGCTGCTGTACAACCTGTGGTCCTCCTACCGGTTCGGCCGCCGCGTCGAGGGCAACGACCCGTGGGGCTTCACCAACTCCCTCGAGTGGGCCACCACCTGCCCGCCGCCGCGGCACAACTTCAGGAGCCTGCCGCGCATCCGTTCCGTCCGTCCGGTGTTCGACGCCGTGCACGGCGAGCTCGCCGGCCGTGACCACGGCAGCCCGGACCCCTCCGGCAAGGAGGCATGACATGACCGCCGTTCACGGTGCGCCGCCACGCCGCGCCGCCGGCGTCTCCGCGCCGCAGGTGCTGCGGCAGTACGCCCTGCTGGCCGACGGCCGCCGCGGCGCGCTCATCGGCCCGCGCGGCGACGTGGCCTGGCTGTGCGCGCCGGCCTGGGAGTCGGACGCCGTCTTCACCAGCCTCCTCGGCGGCCCGGGCGTCTACGCGGTCGCCCCGGCCGACGACCGGTTCGTGTGGGGCGGGTTCTACGAGCCGGGCACCCTGATCTGGACCAGCCGCTGGATCACCACCGACGCGATCATCCACAGCCGCGAGGCTCTCGCCCTGCCCGGCGATCCGCACACCCTGACCCTGCTGCGGCGGGTGGCGGCGATCCGCGGCGGCGCGGTGGTGCGGCTGCTGCTCGACGTGTGCGCCGGGTTCGGCCGGCAGCCGTTGCGCGACCTCACCCGCGACGAGCACGGGTGGACCGGGCGCGCCGGCGACCTGTACGTGCGCTGGCACGGCGCCCCGCAGGCACGGCCCGATGCCTCCGGCGTCCTGCACGGCGAGCTGCGCCTGCCGCCCGGCGGCCGCCACGACCTCACGCTGCAGCTGTCGACCCGGCCGTTCACCGGGCCGGCGCCCGAGCCGGACGAGCTGTGGCCCGCCACGGCGGCGGCGTGGCAGGTGGCCGTGTCCACCACGGTGGACGGCTTCTCCGGCCGGGACACCCGGCACGCCTGCGCGGTTCTGCACGGGCTGACCACCCCGGAGGGCGGCATGGTCGCCGCCGCCACGACCTCGCTGCCGGAGCGGGCCGAAGCCGGCCGCAACTACGACTACCGCTACGCCTGGATCCGTGACCAGTCCTACGCCGGGCATGCCGCCGCCGCGGCGGGCGCCGACCGGCTGCTCGACGCGGCCGTGCGCTTCGTCTCGCAGCATCTGCTGGCCGACGGGCCGGCACTGGCGCCCGCCTACGTGGCGGGGTCGGGCCGGCCGGTGCCGGACGAACGGGACCTCGGCTTCCTGCCCGGCTATCCGGGGGCGCCGGTGCGCACCGGCAACTGGGTCAACGGGCAGTTCCAGCTCGACGCGTTCGGCGAGGCGCTGCTGCTGCTGACCGTGGCGGCCCGCCGGGACCGGCTCGACGCCGACGGACGCCGGGCACTGCACCTGGCCGCCGACACCATCGGCCGGCGGTGGCGCGATCCGGACGCCGGCATCTGGGAGCTGCATCCGCGGCCCTGGACCCATTCCCGGCTCACCTGCGTCGCCGGGCTCCTGCGCGCGGCCGGCGCGGTCACCGGACCCACGGCCACGCGCTGGCGCGACCTGGCCGGGTCCATCCTGGCCGACACGCAGGCCACCTGCCTGCACCCGACCGGGCGGTGGCAGCGCGCACCGGACGACCCGCGCGTCGACGCCGCCCTGCTGTTCCCCGGAATCCGTGGCGCCGTGCCGCCCGGCGATCCCCGCACCGCCGCCACGCTCGCCGCCGTGCGGGCCGAGCTCACCGAAGACGGTTACGTGTACCGGTTCCGCGCCGACGACGCGCCGCTCGGCGGTGCGGAGGGCGCGTTCCTGCTGTGCGGCTACGGCATGGCCCTGGCCGAGCAGCAGGCCGGCAACCCGGTCGCCGCCGCCCGCTGGTTCGAACGCAACCGCGCGGCCTGCGGCCCGCCGGGCCTCTACGCGGAGGAGTACGACGTCCGGCAGCGGCAGCTGCGCGGCAACCTGCCCCAGGCGTTCGTGCACGCCCTGCTCCTTGAGACCGCCGCGACGCTGCCCGATCCGACGGGCTGAAGAGGAGTGGTCAGGTGCTGAGGATCCGGGCCTTCTGCTGCTCGAACTCGGCCTCGGTCAGCGGTGCAGGGATGCGACGTCGCGGACGTCGACGTAGCCGGAAGCGAACTTCAGCAGCGCGGAGGTCAGCACCACCCGCCGGACGCCCGCGTCACGGGCCGCGCGCGGCACCCGCAGCGTGCCGTCGACGGCCGGGCGGACCATCTCGTCGGCGTCGCGCGGCACCTGGGTCAGCGTCGGCGACGCGACGTGCGGCACCGCGTCGCAGCCGGCCTCGGCCCGGCACGGGTGATATCCGGGGTGGCGGCAGGGGTCGACCGGACGGCCGCGGCGTGCGGGCCGGGTCGATGCGCGGCGGAGGGCGACGCGGGGGCGGTAGCGTAAAGCGAATGTCGTTCTGATCGCCTCTGGTCAGGATCATCCCCTTGTTGCGCAGACCCTGGTCGACCTCGCTCCTCGTCGCCGCTGTGTCGGTGGCTGCCGTCGTCGGCCTGGGGAGTTCGGGGCTGCTGTCCCCGCGGTGGTCGGGGCTCGTCGACGACGCGGGGCAGCTCTCCGCGGCGCTCGCGGCGACCCTCGTCTGCTGGATCACCGCCCGCCGGTACTCCGGCGGTCAGCGGTGGTGGCGGGTGTGGATGGGCGCCGCGACGTGCGGCTGGATGATCGGGCAGTTCCTCTGGTCCTGGTACCGGTGGTTCAACGGCGACGTGCTGCCGAGCCCGTCGCTCGCGGACGCCGGGTACCTCACGCTGCCGGTGTTCGCGCTCCTGGCGGTCTGGACCCTGGCCGCCGACCAGCCCGCACAGGCCGCCACGTGGCGCCGCCGGGGGAGCCTGGTGATGGCGCTCGACGGGCTCATCGTCGTGGGTGCGCTGTTCGTGCTCACCTGGGCCACCACGCTCGGGGCGGTGGTGCAGGCCGGTGCGGCCACCACCTTCGCGTACTCGGTCGCGATCGCCTACCCGGTCACCGATCTGCTGCTGACCATCATGATCATCCTGCTGCTCGCCACGACGGCGGCCGCGCCGAACCGGGCGCAGCTGATCATCCTCGCCGTCGGGCTGTTCGCGCTGTCGTTGTCGGACAGCGTGTTCGCGTACGCGGTGACCAGGGGCGAGGACAGCATGTCGCCGCTGGCCAACTCCGGGTTCGTCGCCGGGCACGCGCTCATCGCGGTCGCCGCGCTGACGCCCGTCCGGGAGATGCAGCACTGGCCGGTGCGCCCGCGGGCCCGCTGGGGGCACATGATGCTGCCGTACGTGCCGGTCGTCGGCACGGGCGTGCTGGTGATCGTGCAGCTCGCCCGGGGCGTCGTGATGGACGGCACCGAGATCGTCGCCGAGACCCTGGTCATCGTGCTGCTGATCATCCGGCAGGGGGTGGTGCTCGTGGAGAGCGCCAACCTCGTCGCGTCGCGGACCCGGCTCGTGCTCGCCGCCGACGAGACCCGCCGGCGGCTCGAACGCGACCTGCACGACGGCGTGCAGCAGCGGCTCATCTCGCTGGGGCTGGAGGTGCGCCGGGTCGAGACGATGGTGCCGTCGGAGCTGGCGGAACTGCGCCAGGACCTGTCCGCCGTCGTGGACGGGTTGAACGGCGCCGTCGACGACGTGCGGGAGCTCTCCCGCGGCGTACACCCTGCGATCCTCGTGCAGGGTGGCCTGCGACCCGCGCTCAAGGGGCTGGCCCGCCGCTGCGCCGTCCCGGTGGACCTCGAGATGCACGTGGACGGCCGGCAGCCGGAGCCGATCGAGGTCGGGGCGTACTACGTGGTGGCGGAGGCGCTGACGAACGCCGTCAAGTACGCCCAGGCGACGCTCGTCCACGTCGTCGTGTGCGCGCAGGGTGGCTACCTGCACGTGACGGTGAACGACGACGGCGCCGGCGGCGCGGACCCGAAGGGAGGCACCGGTCTCATCGGTCTGATCGACCGGGTCGAGGCGCTGGGCGGCACGCTGACCGTCGAGAGCCCGGCCGGCCGGGGCACCCGCCTGCAGGCCGACTTCCCGCTCGGCGAACCGTGAGCAGGCCCGGATCGCGGGCAGGAACGAGCGTGGCTGTACCCCATGTGCCGCGGGTGGGATGTCACCCGCATCGGGTGGTGTTGACGGTCGTCAGGAAGGCGAACGGTCGGACGTGTGCATGCCGGACCGGTGCGGACGCGGCCCAGTCCCGCAGTCACGCTCTCGCCGATCGGGAGGCCGCATGACGGTGACCAGCAGTGTCCGGCGCCGGCTCATGACGTGGTTGCTGCCGGACACGCCGCCGCCGCTCCTCGTCGGTGTCATCGTCGCGGCGGTGGTCATCACGGCCGAGACGGCCCTGCTCGGGCTGCTGCACGCCGCCGAACCGCAGCGGTCGCCGACCGCCGTCATCTACATCCTCGGCGTGGTGGCGCTGACCATCGTGTGGGGCGTCCGGCTCGGCGTCGGTGTGGCGGTGGTCAGCACGCTGGTGTTCAACTTCGTCCACGTGCCTCCGGGCGGACTGCACCTGACCGCGTCGCAGGACCTCCAGCGGGCCGTGGTCTTCGGGATCGTGGCACTGGCCAGCGGCGGGCTGGCCGACCTCGCCCGGACGCGCACACTGGAGGCGCGGCAGCTGGCGGCCGAGGCGGACGTCGCCGCCGACGTCGCCCGCTGCGTCCTCGGCGCGGACGACCTGCCGTCGGCGCTGCGGGCCGGGGCGTGGTGTCTCACGACCGGGTTCGGCCTCTCCCACGTGTCGATCGAGGTCGGCGACGCACCGGACCCGGAGAAGGTCGCCGGCGCGACCGTGCTCGGGCTGGGCGACGGGAATCGCCGCCCGGTGTGGCTCGTCGTCCCGGACGACACCCCGCCGGCGACGCTGGAGCGCATCCGCGAACGGATCGGCCCCTCACTGGAGGAGGTCGTCAGGACCGCCGTGAAGCGCCAGGAGCTCGTCGGTACCCTGCGGGCCAGCCAGCAGGCGACCCAGGCCCTGCTGTCGGAGCAGGCGGCGTTGCGGCGGGTGGCCACGATGGTCGCCGCGGGCGGGTCGCCCGGCACGGTGTTCGCGGCGGTGACGGCCGAGCTGCACCGCCTGTTCCGCGGGTTTCACACCGCGCTGCTCCGGTACGAGCCGGACCGCACCGTCAGGACGGTCTCGGAGCGGGACGAGGGCGGACGGCTGCTGCCCGACCAGCCGAGCCTGCCCATCGAGGGCGAGAACATCGTCGGCACGATCCTCCGCACCCGCCGCACGGCACAGATCGACTATGACACCGCCAGCGGGCCGATCGCCGAGGAGCTCCGGGCCCGCGGCGTCCACCGCGGCCTCGGCGTGCCGATCATCGTCGACGGTGAGCTGTGGGGGGTCACGCTCGTCCTGTCCTACAAGCCGGGGCCGGTGCCGCCCGACGCGGAGAACCGCCTGCTCGCCTTCACCGAGCTCGTCGCCACCGCCATCGCGAACACCGAGAACCGCGCCCGGCTCGTCGCGTCCCGCGGCAGGCTGGTCGCCGCGGCGGACGACGCCCGGCGGCGCATCGAACGCGACCTGCACGACGGGCCGCAGCAGCGCATCGTCGCCCTCGCCCTGCGGCTGCGCATGGCGGAGGAGTCGGCGGCGGGCGACGTGCCGGCGGCGCAGCGCCTGCTGTCCGACACGGTCAAAAACCTCACCGAGATCCACGAGTCCATGACCGACCTCGCCCGCGGCATCCACCCGGCGCTGCTGACCCAGGGCGGGGTCTGCCCGATGCTGCGCACGCTGGCCCGGCGCAGCATCGTGCCGGTCGAGCTGCGGCTGCAGGTGCCGGGCCGGCTTCCCGAGCGGGTGGAGGTGGCCGTCTACTACGTGGTCTCGGAGGCGCTGACCAACATCGCCAAGCACGCGCAGGCGCCGGTCGCCTACGTCACGGTGGACGCGGACGAGCGGTCGATCTGGCTGTCGGTCCGCGACGACGGTGTCGGCGGGGCCGACCCGGAAGGCGGCACGGGGCTCGTCGGCCTGCGCGACCGCGTCGAGGCGCTGGGGGGCCGGTTCGGCGTCGTCAGCCCGCCGGGGCAGGGGACGACCCTGACCGCGGAGATCCCGCTCGCCGAGCCGGACCCGCACGCCGTCGCGGAGTCCTCCCCGATGGCCGCCGCCGGCTGAGTGGGCACGGGCCGGCGGTCCGGCGGACCCTCAGCGGGCCGCTCGGTGGCGGAGGCGCTCGGTCGCGATGAAGTCGGTCAAGGTGTCCAGGTCCTCCAGGGCGTGCTGGTTGAAGTCGGCGGCCACGCCGTACTCCGTCTCGATGGCGTCGACCAGGCGGATGATCGCCAGCGACGACACGCCCATGGCGACCAGCGAGCAGCCGGCCGTGGCGACGTCGTGTGGGGTGAGCCGGTCGTCGCAGGCCTGCGAGACGGCGCCGGCCAGCCAGGCGCGGATCCGGGTGCGCGCCGGGGTCTGGTCGGTCCAGACCCGCTCGACGTGGTCGAGGCACTCGTCCCGGGTGCCGCGGTGGCCCTCGGCGACCCAGCCGGCCGGCAGGTCGTCGGCGACGGGCCAGACCGAATACTGCTCGTCGGCGTTCATCACGACGCGGTGGTCCATGAGGGTTCCCTTCACGATGGGCGGTGGGTGGCGGCCCGCGCCGCCGCGTCCAGGGCGCGCTGGATGTCGGTGGCCGGCGTGTCCAGCACGGCCAGGCCGACCAGGTCGTCGGCGAGGGCGTCGGGCACCTCGTCGTCGAAGCGGCGCAGCACCCGCAGCCCGACCGCGGCGATCGCGGCGACGGCGATCGCGAACACCGCGAACATGAGGCCGAGCCCGCGCTGCGGGCCGGTGCCGAACACGGGGCCGAGGCTGCCCGCGAAGGGGCCGCCGTCGCGCAGCAGCGGGCGGAACAGCTCGGCGCCGAAGGGCGCGACGACCCCGAACCCGATCGGCATCGTCGACCACGCGATCAGCGTGTTCAGGGAGAACACCCGCCCGTGCAGCCGCTGCGGGACCTTGACCTGGATGATCGTGGTGTACACGCCGTTGAGCAGCGTCAGGGCCAGGGCGAGGCCGAGCGCGCCGGCGCCGATCAGGACCAGGTTCTCGCGCAGGCCGGTGACGAGCGCGCACACGGCCAGGCCGAGCGTCGCGACGAGGACGCCGAACATCCGCCGGTGCTGCGGGCCGCCCCAGGCGGCCATCACCAGGCCGCCCAGGAACACGCCGAGCGCGGAGACGAACGACACCTGGCCGACCTGACGCAGCGTGCCGAACGACAGGACCAGCGGCGAGAGCATCAGGAAGATCGCGGACAGCGGCACGTTCAGGACGGCGAACCACAGCAGCATGCGGCGGAAGTTGCGGTTGCCCCAGACGTACCGGAAGCCGCCGGCGATCTCCGTGCGCAGCGTCTCGTGGCGCCGCCACGGCATGGTGGCGGGGAACCGCACCGCCAGGACGACGACGACCGCGACGAGGTACGTCACCACGTCGAGCGTGAGGATGCCGCGCAGCCCGATCGTGGCGAGCAGCCCGGCGCCCAGCAGCGGGGCGAGCAGCTGGGCGAGGCCGGCCCCGAGCTGGCCGATGCCGGCGGCGTGGCCGAGCAGCCGCTTCGGCACCAGCTGGGGTATCGCGGAGGTGTACGCGATGCGCTGGAACGACAGCGCGATCGACAGCGCCACCGTGGCCGGATAGAGGGCGGCCACGCTGAGCTGCCCGGCCCAGAGCAGCGCGGCCAGCACGGCCTGGACCCCGCCGGCGGCCAGGTCGCCGGCGAGCACGATGCGGCGCCGGTCGTGCCGGTCGACGAGCGCACCGGCGATCGGCAACGTGATCAGGCCCGGGACGAGGCCGAGCACCGCGAACAACGCGAACTGCGCGACCGAGCCGGTGGTCAGGTAGATCCAGACCGGGATCGCGAACTCGGTGAGCGCCGACCCGAACATCGACGCCAGCTGGCCGGCGGAGACGGCCGCGAACCGGCCGAGGCTCGGCTGCGGGCCGGTGGCGACCTCACGGCCGTGCGACACACCGTGCCGGTACCAGGTGCGATCCGGCCCGTCGGCCGGCGCCGACGGTTCGAACATGGGCGTGTCGATGATCTCGGCGATCTCGGCGGCACGGTACTTGAGGAAGAAGTGCCCGGCCTCCCGCAGCACCACGACGGCGCTGTCGTCGGACAGGAAGTGCCACTCGCGGAACCGTTCCTCGTAGAACTCGGTGGCCGGGTCGCGGGTGCCGACGACGGTGACGAACGAGGCCCGCAGCCGCTCGGCGCCGGTCGCGTACATCCCGGTGTAGTACCGCTCGGCGTCGACGGAGTCGCGGCGCAGGTTGCGCACGATGTGGCGGGCCTCCGCCGGGTCGAGGCCGCCGAGGTCGGCGCCGATCGAGGTCAGCCAGTTGTGGTAGATCCGGTCGCCGCGCAGCGACTCCATCCGCGCGAGCTTCGACAGCGTCCGGGCCAGGCGGCCGCGCGGTTCGGCGAACGGGAACATCGCGCCGATGTACACGGTGCGCAGATCCCGGCCGGCCGCCTCCAGCCGCCGCGCGAGGGCGACGGCGAGGGCCGACCCGACGCCGCAGTGGCCGTACAGGCTGATCGGCCCTTCGATCGTCGCGAGGATCTCCTCGACGCAGCGGTCGATGAGCACGTCGAAGTCGAGCCGGTCCTCGATGACGCCGACGTCGTGGCCGGGGATGGCGACCGAGTACACCGCGTACCGCTCCGGCAGCGCGTCCGCGAGAGGCTGGTACACCACGGCGCTGCCGCCGCCGAACGGCACGCAGACCAGGGAGATGTCGGCCTTCGGCCGGTTCGGGGTGAGGCGCCGGATCACCGCCCGCGGGCCGTCGTCGGGCCGGTCGATGAGGACGGCGAGCTCCCGCACGGTCGGGTTCTGGAACAGGTCGATGACACCGACCGCGGCGCCGGTCCTGCGGAGCCGGGCCACCACCTGCGTCGCCAGCAGCGAGTGGCCGCCGAGGTCGAAGAAGTCGTCGTCGGCGCCAACCGCGGGCACGTCGAGCACGGCCGACCAGACGTCGGCGACGACCTGCTCGGTCGGGGTGGCCGGCGCGGTCCCGCCGCGCGCCGCGCGGACCGGGGCCGGCAGGGCGCGCCGGTCGAGCTTGCCGTTCGCCGACAGCGGCAGCGCGTCGAGCGCCACGAACGCGGCCGGGACCATGGCGTCGGGCAGCAGGCGCTTCAGGGCGGCGCGGTCCGGTGCGGCGCCGACGACGTACGCGACGAGCCGCTGGTCGCCGGGGTGGTCCTCGCGGACGATGACGGCGGCGTCGCGGACGCCCGGCTGCTCGCGCAGCACCGCCTCGATCTCGCCGAGCTCGATGCGCTGGCCGCGCAGCTTGACCTGCCCGTCGATGCGGCCGAGGAACTCCAGCGTGCCGTCGGGCCGCCAGCGGGCCAGGTCGCCGGTGCGGTACAGCCGGGCGCCGGGCGCCCCGAAGGGGTCGGGCACGAAGCGTTCGGCGGTCAGCCGGGGCCGCCGCAGGTAACCCTCCGCGACCTGGACGCCGCCGATGTGCAGCTCGCCGGGCACCCCGACGGGCTGCGGCCGGAGCCGGTCGTCGAGGACGTGCAGGGTGGTGTTGGCGACCGGGGCGCCGATCGGCACGCGGTGGGCGTCGCCGAGCGATTCGGCGGTGACGGCCCAGGCGCTGACGTCGATGGCGGCCTCGGTCGGGCCGTACAGGTTGTGCAGCTCGGCGGCGGGCAGCGCGGCCAGGCAGCGGCGGGCGAGGTCGGCCGGCAGCTCCTCGCCGGAGCAGACGACGGCGCGCAGGCCGGCGCCGCCGGGCGTGGACTCCTCCGCGAGGAAGGCGGCGAGCATCGACGGCACGAAGTGCAGGACGGTGACGCCTTCGCGGTCGATGAGTGTCCGCAGGTACGCCGCGTCCCGGTGGCCGCCCGGCTGGGCGAGGACCAGGCGCGCGCCGATGATGAGCGGCCAGAAGAACTCCCAGACGGACACGTCGAACCCGGCCGGGGTCTTCTGCAGTACGACGTCGTCGGCCGTCAGCTGGAAGCGTTCCTGCATCCAGGTGAGCCGGTTGACCACGCCACGGTGGCCGTTGGGCACGCCCTTGGGCCGTCCGGTCGAGCCGGAGGTGTAGATGACGTAGGCGGTGTCGGTGGCGGTCGGCGGCGGTGAAATGTTGAAATTTCGGATATGTCGGGGAGCGGAGCGAGCCGACATATCCGCGGTGGCGGGCTGGAGATCAGCGGCGGCGGCCTGGGGATCCGCGGTGGCGGGCTGGGGATCAGTGCGGGGTGGCAGGTCCGCGGCGGCAGGCAAGGGTTCCGCCGGGTCGAGGTGGTCGAGGCGGATCACCGGGCAGGTGGCGAACGCGTCGGCCAGCTCCGGTCCCCAGCCGGCCGGTGGGTCGAGGACGAGCACGGCCCGCAGGTCCGCGTCCGTCGCCATGAAGGCCAGCCGCTCGACCGGGTAGTCGGGGTCGAGCGGCACGTACGCGGCGCCGGTGCGCAGCACGCCGAGCAGCGCGCCGGGCAGCTGGAGCGAGCGCGGCGCGCACACGCCGATCCGCGTGCCCGGGCCGGCGGCCACCGGCCGCAGCGCCGCGGCCACCCGGTCGCAGTAGGCGTCCAGCTCGGCGTAGCTCCACGTGGTGCCGTCGAACGTCACGGCCGGCGCGGCCGGGGTGGCGGCGACCTGCGCGGCGAACAGGCCGGGCAGGGTGGCGCCGGCGTCGAACGGGGCGGCGGTCGCGTTCCAGGCGGCCTGCGCCGCGCGTTCGCCGTCGTCGCGCAGGTCGAGCGCGGCCACCGGCGTCAGCGGGTCGGCGACGGCGCCGCGCAGGAGGGCGGTCAGGTGGCTGACGAGCCGCCGCACGGTCGCCGCGTCGAAGAGCGCCGTGTTGTGGATGAACTGGCCCCACAGCCCACCGTCGGCGGTGTCGCTGATGTACAGCTCCAGGTCGTAGCGGGTCGCCCACGACCTGATCTCGTATCCGTCGAGGCCGTCGCCGCCGCCCGTGCCGTAGTTCTGCACCGCGAGCAGCGCCTGGAACAGCGGCGACCGGGACACGTCGCGGGGCAGGTTGAGGTCGGCGACGACGCGTTCGAAGGGCGTGTCGGCGTCGGCGAACCCGGTCAGCGCGGTCTCCCGCACCCGCAGCAGCAGCTCGGTGAAGGTCGGGTCGCCGCTCAGGTCGACGGGCATGGCCAGCGTGTTGACGAAGCAGCCGATGAGGTTCTCCAGCTCCGGGACGCCGCGGCCGGCGACGGGGGAGCCGATCGTGAGACGGGTCTGGTGCGCGTGCCGGCCGAGCAGGCAGGCGTAGGCGGCCAGCATCGTCATGTACAGCGAGGCGCCGTGGCCGTCGGCGAGGGCCCGGACGCCGGCGGCGAGACCGGCGTCGAGCTCGAACTCGACGCTGCCGCCGGCGTAGGTCAGCTCGGCCGGGCGCGGCCGGTCCGTCGGCAGCGCGAGGGGCTCGACGCCGTCCAGGCGCTCCGCCCAGCGGGCGACGTCGGGCGCCGGCTTGTCGCGCTGCCAGGCCGCGTAGTCGCCGTACTGGACGGGCAGGGCGGGCAGGTCGCCGCCGTCGTACGCGGTCATCAGCTCGGCCAGCAGCAGCGGCACGGACCAGCCGTCGATCGCGATGTGGTGCACGGCCATGGCCAGGATCGCGTCGTCCGGGGACAGCCGGATCAGCGCGGCCCGCAGCGGCTGCTCGGCGGCGAGGTCGAAGCCGCAGGCGTGCACCGCTTCGACGGCGGCCCGGGCGGCGGCGGCGTCGCCGGCGACGTCGACGACGGTCAGATCGACGGCCGGGTCCTCGTCGACGACGAGCGTCGGGATCCCGTCGTCCCGGGCCGGGAACCGGGTCCGCAGCGCCTCGTGGCGGGCGACGACGCGGCGCAGCGCCCCGGCCAGCCGGTCGGCGTCGACCGGGCGCCGGATCCGCCGGGCCACCGGCACGAGGTAGGCGCGGTTGCCGGGCGCGTACTGCTCCATGAACCAGAGCCGTTCCTGCGCGAACGACAGCGGCGGCACCGTGCCGGCCGGCCGGGTGGGGACGGTGCGGGTCGCCGTGCGCCGGCGCAGTCGTCGGGCCAGCAGCGCCTGGCGGGCTTCGTCGACGGTCATCGGGTCTCCGCTTCCAGCAGGCCGGCCACCTCGTCGTCGCTGAGCTCGGCCAGATCGGCGAGCAGCCGCTGCTCGACCGCGGTGGCCAGGTCGGCCAGCCGGCGGTGCGTGAAGAGCAGGCGGATGGGCAGGTCGAGGTCGGTCATGGCGCGCAGCCGGGCGGCCACGCGGACGGCGAGCAGCGAGTGGCCGCCGAGGGTGAAGAAGTCGTCGTCCACGCCGACGCGGTCGAGGCCGAGGACCTCGGTCCAGACGTCGGCGATCAGGTGCTCGGCGTCGGTGCGCGGCGGCGTGGAGGGTCCGGCACTGCCGTCAGTACTCTTCAGGGGCGGCGGTGGCAGGGCCCGCCGGTCGACCTTCCCGGTGGGCGTACGGGGGAGCGCGTCGACCGCGACCCAGCGGTCCGGCACCAGGTGGCCGGGGAGCCGGGCCGCGAGCCGGGCGCGCAGCGCGCCGGCGGGTGCGGTGCCGGCGACGTACGCGACCAGGGCGCCGTCGTGCGCGACGACCACCGCCCCGGTCACCCCCGGGCACTCCAGGAGGTGGTGCTCCACCTCGGCCGGTTCGATCCGGAACCCGCGGACCTTCAGCTGGTCGTCGAGCCGGCCGGCGAAGTCGAGGCGGCCGTCGGCCCGCAGCCGCACGCGGTCGCCGGTCCGGTAGCAGCGCGCGCCGGGCCCCGATGGGGGCCACGTGACGAACCGGTCCCGGGTGAGGTCGTCCCGGCCGAGGTAGCCGCGGGCCAGCCCGGCGCCGCCGAGCAGCAGCTCGCCGTACGCGCCGGGCGGCACCGGGCGCAGGCCGGCGTCGACGACCGCGACGCGCACCCCGGGCAGCGGCACGCCGATCGGCGGCGGGCCGGTCGTGTCGTCCGGGCCGAGGTCGGTCGAGGTCGCGATGATCGTGGCCTCGGTGGGGCCGTACGTGTTCACCAGCCGCACGGTGTCGCCGAAGCGGGCGCGCCAGCGGGCCACGGCCGCCGCGTGCACCGCCTCGCCGCCGAGGATCACCAGCCGCAGCCGCGGCGGCCAGGCGATCGCGTCGATCTGGGCGATCAGGTCGTGCCAGTACGCGGTGGGCAGGTCGAGCACGGTGACGCCGGCGCCGTCCGGACCGGCGAGCACGTCGGGCAGGCTGAGCGGGCCGTCCGGGAGCAGCCGTACCGTGGCCCCGGCGCCGAGCGCGGGCCAGAGCTCCTCCGCGTGCGCGTCGAACGCGAGCGGCGCGAACTGCACGACCGTGTCGCCCGGGCCGAGCCGGTAGTCGCGGCGCATCCAGCCGACCCGGGCGGCGAGCGCCTCGTGGTCGACGACGACGGCCTTCGGGGCGCCGGTGGACCCGGAGGTGTACAGCACGTACGCGGCGCCGTCCGGGGTCGCGTGGTCGACCGCCGGCACCGTCCCGGCAGGTGGCGCGAGGACCCGCAGACCGTCCGGCCAGGGCGCGTCCCCGACGGCGAGCCCGGCGCCGCTGCCGGCGACGAGCTCCGCGATCCGGCCGGCCGGCTGCTCCGGGTCGATCGGCAGGTACGCGCCGCCGGCCCGCCAGACCGCCAGCAGCGCGACGATCGTGCCGATGTCCCGGCGCGCGGCGACGGCGACGACCGGGGGACCCGCGACCACCGCCGCGCGCAACGCCAGGGCGAGGGCGTCGGCTCGGCGGTTGAGCTCGGCGTACGTGAGCGACTCGGCGCCGCAGCGGATCGCGACCGTGTCCGGCGCCGCGAGCCGGGGCAGCCCGGGAGCCAGCGGCTGCGGCGGCGAGGGCGGCGGGGCGGCGAGCGAGCCGACGAGCGCCTCGTCGTCGGCGGTCAGCAGCGGCAGCGCCCCGACCGCGGCGCCCGGGTCGGCGGCGATGCCGGCACACAGCACCTCGAACCGGCGGGCCCAGCGCTCGACGGTCGCCGCGTCGAGCAGGTCGGTGTCGTAGCCGAAGACGAGCGTCAGGCCGTCGGCGGCCCGCCACGCCTCCAGCATCAGGTCGAACTTGGCCTGCCGGTAGCCGGAGTCGAAGAACGACGCGTGCAGGTCGGCGAACCGGTCGACCGGGGTGCCCTCGTCCTGGGTGTGCAGGATGCACATGGTCTGGAACAGCGGCGCAGCCCCGGCGGCGAGGTGCTCGAACGGCGCCTCGGCGTGGGTCAGCGCGTCCAGCACGCACTCGCGGGCCCGGCCGAGCAGGCCGGTGAACGGCTCGGCCGGGTCGACCTGGTTGCGCAGCACGACGGTCCTGGCGAAGTAGCCGACGGCCCGC
This sequence comes from Dactylosporangium sp. NPDC050588, assembly GCF_040654975.1. NCBI lineage: Bacteria > Bacillati > Actinomycetota > Actinomycetes > Micromonosporales > Micromonosporaceae > Dactylosporangium > Dactylosporangium sp. NPDC050588. Next base: position 33,073 of record NZ_JBFAJA010000045.1, read on the forward strand.
TCGGTCTCGACCCGGTCCCGGGCCGCCAGGGTCGAGCCGACCAGGACGTCGGACTGGCCGGTGTGCCGGGCGAGCAGCACCTGGTAGGCCGCGAGCAGCACGGCGAAGAGGCTGGTGCGGGACTGGCCGGCCAGGCCTTCGAGGCGGGCGGTGACGCCGGCCGGCAGGTGGGCGCCGAGGAACGCGCCGCGGTGGGTGGGCTCGGCCGGGCGGGGCCGGTCCGTCGGCAGGTCGAGCGCGGTCGGCTCGGCGAGGCGGTCCCGCCAGTACGCGAGGCCGGCCTCCTGGTCGCCGTCGTTCGCCGGTACGGGCGGCAGCGGCGCCAACGGCAGGCCGGCGTAGAGCGCGGCGAGGTCCTCCCGCAGGACGTTGAGCGACCAGCCGTCCCCGGCGATGTGGTGCACGACCAGGCAGAGGACGTGATCGTCGGGGGCGAGCCGGAGCAGTGCGGCCCGCACCGGCGCGCCGGTCCGGAGGTCGAACGGCGCGTTGGTCCGGTCCGCGACGGCGCTCCGGGCCGCCGCCTCCGGATCGGCCGCGGACTCCAGCGGGAGCTCCTCGAACGGCACGGTCGCGGGCCCGACCTCGACGGCCGGCTCGCCCCCGACCTCCGGGTAGGCGCACCGCAGCGCGACGTGCCGGGCGGCGAGCGCGTCCAGGGCCCGCCGCAGCGCGTAACGGTCCAGCCGGCCGCGCAGGCGCAGCACCAGGAACATGTTGTACGACGCGTCGCGCGGATCCAGCCGCTGCAGGAACCAGAGGCGGCGCTGGGCGTCGGACAGCACCGGCGCGCGTCCCGGCACGCCGGCACCGGCGTCGCCGGCGGCGGCCGGGATCCGCTGGGCGAGGGCCTCGACCGCCGGGTGGTCGAACAGGTCGCGGACCGTCAGGCCGGGCAGCCGCGCCGCGACCTTGACGGCCAGCAGCGAGTGGCCGCCGAGCGCGAAGAAGTCGTCGTGCGCACCCACCGCGACGCCGAACACCTCGGCGAACACCGCGGCGACGCGCGTCTCGGCCGCGGTGCGCGGTGGCACGTACGCGGCGGCGGCGGAGGGTCGCGGGTCGGGCAGGGCGGCCCGGTCCACCTTGCCGTTCGGGGTGAGCGGCAGCGCGTCGAGGACCGTGACCGTGGCCGGCACGGCGTAGGCCGGCAGGGTGGCGCGGGCCGCGTCGCGGATCGCGTCCGGGTCGACGCCGGCGCCGGGGCGGGCCGTGACGTACGCGGCGAGCGCGTCGTCGCGGACCGCGGCGACCGCGGCGGCGACGCCCGGGCACCCGGCGAGCACGGTCTCGACCTCGCCCAGCTCGACCCGGTGGCCGCGGACCTTGACCTGGGTGTCGAGCCGGCCGAGGAACTCCAGCGTGCCGTCCGCCAGCCGGCGGGCGCGGTCGCCGGTCCGGTACATCCGTGCTCCCGCCGGACCCCACGGGTCGGGCACGAACCGGTCGGCGGTCAGCCGCGGCCGGCGCAGGTAGCCGAGCGCGACGCCGGCACCGGCGATGACGAGCTCGCCGGGCACGCCGGCGGGGACGGGCCGCATCCGGTCGTCGACGACGTACACCCGGGTGCCCGGGATCGGGCCGCCGATCGTGACGGCCGCCGGGTCGCCGGGCACCGGCCAGTACGTCGACCAGATCGTGGTCTCGGTCGGGCCGTACACGTTGGTGAGCCGGCCGACCTTGCCGCGCAACTGCGCGGCGAGCGGCACGGGCAGCGCCTCACCGCCGACCAGCGCGGCCGGCACGTCGTGGTCGAAGCCGGCGGCGAGCAGCATCCGCCAGCCGGACGGGGTGGCCTGCACGTCGGTGACGCCGGTCGCGGCGATGAGCGCCCGCAGCGCCGCCCCGTCGCCGGTCTGCGCGTCGCCGGCGACGACGACCCGGCCGCCGCGGCTGAGCGGCAGGAACAGCTCGAGCCCGGAGATGTCGAACGACAGCGAGGTGAGCGCCAGCCAGGTGCGGCCCGCCTGCGCCCCGGTGACGGCGGCCATCGCGGCGACGAACGCGGCGAGCGCGCCGTGCGGCACGACGACGCCCTTGGGCCGTCCGGTGGACCCCGACGTGTACAGCACGTAGGCGGGGTCGTCCGGGCCGATGGCGGCGGGGGCGGCCCCGTCCCGCAGTTCGTCGTCGGCGGCGTCGACGAGCAGCGCCGCCGCGCCGAACCGGTCCGCGAACGCCGGCTCGGTGAGCACCGTGCCGACGCCCGCGTCGGCGATGACGAACGCGAGCCGGTCGGCCGGGTACGCCGGGTCGAGCGGCAGGTACGCGGCGCCGGCCCGCCAGACGGCGAGGAGCGCGACCACCATCGCCGGGCGCCGGGACAGCCCGACCCCGATCAGCGGCCCGCGCCCGCGGAGGCGGGCGGCCAGCCGGTCGACCGCGGCGTCCAGCTCGCGGTAGGTGAGGTCGCCGCCGTCGCCGGTGACCGCGACCGCGTCCGGCATGGCCCGGGCCCGCTCCCGGAACAGCTCGGCGACCAGCGGGGTGACCTCCCCGGGGCCCGTGCCGTTCCAGCGGGTCAGCGCCTCGCGCCGCTCGTCGTCGTCGAGCAGCCGCAGGTCACCGGCCGGGACGTCGGGCCGCCGGGCCGCGTCGTCGAGCAGGACGAGCAGCCGGCGGATCCACCGCTGCGCGGTGCCGGGGTCGAACAGGTCACGGTCGACCGTGAGCACGCCGACGGCGGCCTCGGGGCCCTGGATGACGTCGAGGGACACGTCGGTGCGGGCGACGTCGAACGGGTGGTCCAGCAGCTCGACGTCGAGTCCGCCGAGGCGCGGCCGGTCCTGCTCCTGCCGCAGGTACATGAGCATGGCCTGGAACAGTGGGGTGCGGCTGCGGTCGCGGGGCGCGCCGACCGCCGACACCACGCGTTCGAACGGGGCCGCGTGGCTCAGTGCGCCGAGCACGGTCCGGCGGGCCGTCCGCAGCAGCGCGCGGAATGTCGGGTCGCCCGACAGGTCCGTCCGCAGGACCAGGGTCTCGGAGTAGCAGCCGACGCGGTCGTCGAGGTCCGGGTCGTCGCGGCCGAGGACCGGCGTGCCGAGGCAGACGTCGTCCTGGCCGCTCATCCGGCCGAGCAGCAGCGAGAACGCCGCGACCAGCGCGGTGAACACGGTGGTGCGCTCGGACCGGGCCACGGACTCCAGGCGGCGCAGCAGGTCGACGGGGATGTCGAACACGACGGAGGTGCCGCGGCCGCGGCGCACCGGGGGCCGGGGCCGGTCGGTCGCCAGGTCCAGCACCGGGGCGCCGGCCAGCCGGTCGGTCCAGTACCCGAGGTCCGGCGCGGCGTCGACCGGGACCGGCGGCGGCTCCGGCAGGTCCGGCAACGCCACGGGGGCGTTGGTGGCGTACGCCTGGTACAGCGCGTCGAGGTCGCGGCGCAGCACCTGCAGCGACCAGCCGTCGGCCGCGACGTGGTGGGCGGCGAGCGCGAACACGTGCTCGTCCGGCCCGACGCCGATCAGCAGGCAGCGCGCCATCGGGCCGGCGGTGAGGTCGAACGGCCGCGTCACGAACGCGGCGACCAGGTCGCGGGCCTCGTCCAGGCCGGTCGCGGCGGCGGTCTCCAGCCTGACGCCGCCGGCGGCCGGCACCAGCACGGGCGCGCCGTCGAGCTGCGCGACCCGGGACCGCAGGGTCTCGTGCCGGTCGGTCACCGCGTCCAACGCGCGCTCCAGGGCAACCCGGTCCAGGCGGCCGCGCACGTGCAGCACCAGCGGCAGGTGGTACGACGCGTCGGCCGGATCCAGCTGGTGCAGGAACCACAGCCGCTCCTGGCCGGGCAGCAGCGGCCTCATCGCGGCTCCTCCTGCAGCGTCCGGGCCAGCGCGGCCAGGAACCGCGCCGCCTCGCGGCCGTTGACGACGCGGTGGTCGTAGGCGAGACCGACCTGGCTCACGGTGCGGGTCGCCGGCCGGCCGTCGTCGCCGAGGTGCAGCTCGGGCCGCGGGGCGGTGACCGCGACCGCGCAGGTCTGGCCCGGGTACACGATCGGGATCGCCAGGCTCACGTCGGCGTCCTGGTGCAGGGTCAGCGTGATGGTCGCACCGTCCAGTTCGGACGGACGGAACGCGCCGCCGGCCGCCGTGACCCGGAACCTGGCGAGGGCGCGGGCGATCTCGGCGACCGTCGCGGTGCCGGCGTCGCGGACCACCGGCACGTACAGGCCTTCGCCGAGGTCGACGGTGACGCCGACGTGCGCGGCGAAGGCCGGGTGCAGGGTGTGGCCGTCGTCGTCGAGCCGCGCGAAGCACATCGGGTGCTCGGCGTGCGCCGCCCCGATCGCGGCGACGAACAGCTCGGCGAGGCCGACGGGTCGCCGCACCGCGCGGGTCAGCCGGGGCATCCGCTCCAGGGCGGCGCCGACGTCGATCGTCATCGCGGTGTACGCGGCCGGGACGGTGGCGTGCGACCGGGCCACCGTCCGGGCGACCGCACGCTGGTTGCGGGACAGGGTGTCGGTCGCCCTGTCCGTCGCCACCGGCGGCGGCGCGGCCACCAGGGCGTCGACGTCGGCGCGGCGGACGATGGGGCGGCCGAGCGCGGCGACCTGCTCGGCGGTGACGCCGAGCTCGGCCATCCGGGCGCGGGCCGGCGCGGTGATCGTCGGGCCGTCGTCGCCGCCGACCGGCCCTGGGACCGGCGCCGCGCTGACGGCGGTGGGGTCGTCGAGGAGGGCGATCACCTGACCGGGGGCGATCTCGGCACCGGTCGCCGCGCGGTGGCGCAGGACGCCGCCCGTCGCGGCGGTCAGCTCCTCGACCGCCTTCGACGTCTCCACCTCGGCGACCGGCGCGCCGGCCGGCACCGTCGCGCCGTCCGGAGCGAGCCAGGCGAGCAGCACGTAGCTGTCGTCGTTGGCGTTGAGCTTCGGCACCGCGATCTCAGGCACGGACGGTCCTCACCAGCGCGTCGTGGATGGTGCCGGCGCTCACGAGCACGTGACGCTCCAGGTGTGGTGCGGCGGGGATGACGGCGTCGGCGCCGTGGACGAGCGTCACGGGCGCCGCGAGATCCGCGAAGTGGCGCGCGTGGACGTGATGCGCGACCTCGGCGCCCCAGGTGCCGCCGGCGGTGCCGTCCTCGGCCACCACGACGTGCGGGACGGGCGGCAGGTCGAGGCGCACCGGGTACAGCCGCGAAGGGACGACCAGCAGTCCGGCGATCTCCTGCTCGATCAGCAGCGTCCGCAGCGCCGCCAGGGCGCGCTCGGCCATGCCGCCGGGCGCGATCAGGACCAGCTCCGGGCGTTCGCCGGTCCCGACGTACGCCACGCCGTCGCGCACCTCGACCGTGAACGGGGCGGCCACCGCGGGCAGCATCCGGCGGGTGTAGAGGATCTTGTCCTCGACGAACACGCACGGCTGCCCGAGCGCCAGCATCTCGGCGAACACCTCGGCCGCGTCGCGGAACGGCGACATCTCGAACACGGCGAGGCCGGGCACGCCGATCAGGTGCTTCGTCAGGCTCTGGCTGTGCGTCGGCCCGTAGCCGCGGCCGCCGCCGCTGGGGCAGCGCACGACCATGCGCATCGGCAGCCGCTCGCCGTACATGGTGACGGACTTGGCGGCGAAGTTGACCAGCTGGTCGAAGCCGAGGGTGAGGAAGTCGGCGAACATGTACTCGACGATCGCGGTGTCGCCGGCCAGGGCCAGGCCGGCCGCGATGCCGGTGATGGCCGACTCGCTGATCGGGGTGGACAGCACCCGGTCCGGGAACCGGGTGGAGAGCCCGCGCGCGACCTTGAACGCGCCGCCGTACGGGTCGAGGAGGTCCTCACCGATGAGGTACGCCCGCTCGTCGCCCGCCAGGACCGTGTGCAGCGCGGCGTTGATGTTCTCGGCGACCCTCATGCGACGGCCCACCCGCCGGCCGGGTGGGCGGCGGCCCCTGCGACGCTGTCCTCCCGCGGCCGGCCGGTCCACTCGGCGGGTGGGCGGGCCGACACCTCGGCGACGACGCGGGCGACGCGGTCCCGCTGGGCGCGGTCCAGGTCGGGCGCGGCGGCGGCCACCGCCGGGTACCAGTCGGCCAGCGCCGCGACCTGGTCGGCGGGGCGGGTGTCGTCGCCCTTGCTGTGCGGGCCGAGCCGCGGGGTGCGGAACTCGACGATGAGCGGCGCGCCGTCGCGTACACCGGCGACGAACGGGGCGAGCTCCGCCCTGATGCGGGCCGGGTCGGTCGCGGTGACCAGCGTGTGGGCCAGTCCGAACGCGGCGGCGCGTCCGGCGACGGTGCCGGCCATGGCATGCCCGGTGGGCGTCGACTGGGCGATCCCGTTGTGCTCCACCACGACCAGCAGCGGCAGCCGCCACAGCGCGGCGATGTTGAGCGCCTCGTACACCGCGCCCTCGCCCCAGGTGCCGTCGCCGATGTACGCGCAGGCGAGCGCGCCCGGCCGGTGGCGGCGCAGGTGCAGCGCGAGCCCGGCCGCGACCGGCAGGCTCTCGCCCTGCACGCCGGTGGAGAGGTACCCGCGCCGGTGGATGTGCTGGCTGCCGCCGACGCCGTGGCACACGGCACCGGCCCGGCCCATGATCTCCGCGAGGAGCCCCTCCGGGTCGTCGAACCGCGCGAGGTAGTGGCCGTGCCCGCGGTGGTTGCTCAGCACGTGGTCGTCCGGTCCGAGCAGGCCGCTCACGGCCACGGGCACGTACTCCTGGCCGAGGCAGGTGTGCGTGGTCCCGGACAGCTCGCCACGCGCGAAGAGGTCCAGCAGCGCCGTCTCGAAGTGCCGGATGAGCAGCATCGCCGCCCGGTCGGGCGCCTCGGTGGGCGTCTCTGTGGGCGCCTCGGTGAGCGCCTCAGGAAGCGCTGACGGCATCCACGACTCCGTTGACCGTCGGGTGGTCGAAGAACGTGTCGATGTCGACGTCGACGCCGAGCGTCTTGCGCATCCGCGCGATGATCTGCGTCGCGGTCAGCGAGTCGCCGCCCAGGTCGAACAGGTCGTCGTCGGGGCCGATGGCGGGGTCGCCGAGCACGTCGCGCCAGATGGCCAGGACCGGCGCCACGAGGTCGCCGTCGCCGGCCGGTGCCGGCGCGGCGGCCGGCGCCCCGACCGGGGCGGGCGGCGCGGAGGCGCCCGGGGCGCCCGGGGCGGCAGCGGGGCCCAGGTCGCGCAGCAGGGTCCCCGGATCGGCGGCGACCCGGGTGAGCACCGCGCAGAGGTCGCCGGCGAATCGCGCGGCGACCGGCGCCGCGGCGGCCGAGTGGCGCAGCCGGGCGGTGACCGTCGTGCCGTCGTCGACCGCCTGCAGCTGCAGGTCGCCGCGCACGCTGCCGGCGAACGCCAGCCAGTCGACGGCCGCCGGGGCGCCGTCGAACGTCGGCGCGGCGCCGACCCGGCGGTAGCTGACGGAGACGGGCGCGATTGCGGCGTGCGGCCGCAGCCGGCGCACCGCGCGGGCGAGGGGCACCGACCGGTGCGGGTACATCGCGCGGAGCGTCGCCCGGACCCCGGCGGCGAACTCCGCGAACGGGGAGTCCGCGCCGGGCTGCGTGTCGACGGGGAACTCGGTCGCGAACGGGCCGACGGTGTCGAACGCGCCGGGCTCCCGGGTGGACACGTCGACGCCGGTCGTGACGCGCGGGTTGCCGTAGCCGCCGAGCAGGGCGTGGACGGCGGCCAGCAGCGTCTCGAACCGGGTCAGCCCCGGCAGGTCGGGCACGGGCGGCTCGAACGCGTGCACCTGACCGGCCCCGTGGTCGCGCCCGGTGAGGACGTGCTCGCCGACGACCACGGGCAGCGGCTCGGCCCACCGGCCGGACCAGAACTCCTCCGCCGCGGCCCGGCCGCCGGCCAGCCGTGCCGCCTCGGCGGCGAGCTCGTCCTCGGCGGTGCGCGGCAGCGGCGCCGGGATCTCACCGGCGTAGAACGCGGCCAGGTCCCGCAGCAGCACCTCCTTGGACAGCCCGTCGACGACCAGGTGGTGCGCGGTGACGACCAGCGTCCGGCCGAACAGCGCGAACCGGGCCAGCGGTCCCGCACCGAGGTCGAACGGGCGGGTGGCCTCCTCCTCGACCGACTCGTCCGGCCCCGCCACACGCAGGGCGGGAGCGGTGGTCCGGGTGAGGTGGGTGACGCCGTCGCGCTCGACGACCGAGACGGCCAGCAGCGCGTGCCGCTCGACCACGGCCGCGCAGGCCTTGGCGAGGAGCCCGGCGTCCGGTTCTTGGGCGAACGTGACGACCAGCGGCATGTGGTAGGCGGTGGGGGCGGCACCGGACGCGGCGAGCCGCATGCCGTGCTGGACGGCGGACGCCTGGATCACGTCAGGCTCCTTCGCAGGGATCGTTTGTCGACCTTGCCGCCGCGGTTGCGCGGAAGCTTGTCCACGACGTGGACGAGGGAGGGGATCTCGTGCGGCGCGAGGCGGCCGGAGAGGAACGCCCGCAGCGCCTGCGGGGTCAGCGCCGCGCTGCCGCCGACCACGATCACGGCGGCCAGCTCGACGCCGAGCACCTCGTGGGGCAGCCCGACGACGGCGGCGTCGGCGACCGCCGGATGCTCGTGGATGGCCGCCTCGACCTGCAGCGTCGACACCCGGTGGGCGCCGGTCTTGACCAGGTCGCCGTCCCGCTCGACGAGGAACAGGAAGCCGTCCTCGTCGACGTAGCCGACGTCGCCCATCCGGACCCAGCCGTCCTGGAAGGTGGCACCGCTCGTCACGGTGTCGCCGACGTACGTGCGGGGCGGGGCGGGGGAGCGCATCCAGACGGCGCCGGACTCGCCCGGCGCGCAGGGCCGCCCCTCGTCGTCGGTGACGCGCAGGCCGCCGCCGGCGATCGGCCGGCCCACGCTGTCCGGGCGCTCCGGGTCGTACGTCATGGCGGTCTGCGCCGGGGCGGCCTCGGTCGAGGTGTAGTAGTTGACGATCGTCGCGTTGGGGAACGCGGCCGCGAGGCGGGCGGCGACCGGCCCCGGCAGCGGCGCGGCGGCCGACCCGAGCAGCCGGACGCTGCTCAGGTCGTGGCCGTCGGCCACGGCGAGCAGCTCCTTGGCCATCGCGGGGACGACGAACACCGTGCCGGCGGACCAGCGTGCGATGGCGCGCGCGAAGCGCAACGGGGTGAACTGCGGCAGCGTGACCACGGCGGGGTGGGCGAGCAGCGCGGTCATCAGCATGACCTGGGCGGCGTTCGTGCCGATCGCGAACGCGTGCAGCAGGTGGCGCGAGTGGCGGAACGGCCGGTGCCGGGCGCCCGCCCCGTACGTGACGTTGGCGTGGGTGGCGGCGACCCCCTTGGGCCGCGCCGTCGTGCCGGACGTGTACAGGATCTGGGCCAGACCGTCCGATGTGGACAGATCCGCGCCGCCGTCGCCGGTGCCGTCGTCGCCGTCGGTCGTGGCGTGGGTCCACCCGCCGGTCCAGCCGGGCGCGGCGCCCCCGTGCACGAGCCCGGCGGCGGCGCAGTCGGCGAGCGCGTGCGCCAGCTCGGCGGGCGCCGCGTCGCCGGAGACCGGCACGGCGACCGCGCCTAATCGCTGCACCGCCACGTAGGCGACCGCGAAGTCGAGCCATTCGGCGGCGCCGAACCGCAGGCCGACGCGGTCGCCCGGCGCGACGCGGCGCTGCCGCAGCCGCTCGGCGAGGCCGGTGGCACGGCGCTGCCAGGCGCCGAAGGTCAGCGCCCCGACGCCGTCGACGACCAGCGCCTCGCGGTCCGGCTCCGATGTGGACCGGTCGGTGAGGAGGCGGGGAACCGTCGGCGGGACGGCGTGCAAAACCACGGCAACAGGGTTGCATGACGCAGTGAAGTCCTGCAATATCCATCGCACTCGACTTTAGAAACTGAACAGGAACGGGAATGAAGCCGACTCGACGGGGGCCGCTGACCTGCGCGCAACGTGAGTGGTTCCTGGACGTCGGCATCGACGCGGACTCGCCGTGGTCGTCCGCCGCGAACTTCACCGGCGTGGTCGACGGCGCCGGCGCACCGGTCGGTGTCGCGCTGGCCGCGATCGGCGACCTGCTCGACCGGCACGAAGGGCTGCGGACGCTCCTGCCCGTGACCGGCCCCGGCCTTCGTGAGCAGCACGTTCTCCCGGCGGCGGAGCGGCTGGGCGAGGTGGTGCGGGTCGCGCCGGCCGGCCCCGAGGCGGACGCGGCGATCGCGGCGGCCACGGCCACGGCGTTTCGCCTCGGCGAGCAGCAACCCGTGCTCTTCGTGCTGGCGGTCGCCGCCGGCACCGTGCGGCGGATCGGGATCGTCGCCGACCACGCCGCGGTCGACGGGTGGGGCATGCGGGTGCTCCGGAGCGACTTCTTGCAAGCCTTGCGGAGCCGGATGGGCGGACGTGCGGCGTTCGACGGCCGGCCCGCGCCGGAGCAGCCCCTGGAGACCGCCGAGTGGGAGACGTCCGCTCCGGGTCTGGCTCATGCCGAGCGGGCCGAGGCGCACTGGCGGCGGCAGCTGGGCGCGCTGCGCGACGGGCTGTCCGGCTGGCGCCCGGGCGGCGGGACGGCGGCGGCGGACCCGGTGCTGCGGTCCCGGTGGCTCGCCTCGGCGCACGCCGCCCGGGCCGCGCAGGCCGTCGCCACCCGCACCGGTGTGCCGGTGTCGGCGGTCTACCTGACCGCGTTCGGCTCGGCGATCGGCCTGGTCGAGGGCTCGCCGTGCGCCGGTGTCCAGGCCCTGGCCGCGAACCGGCTGTCGGCGGGGACGCAGGCGTCGGTCCGCAAGGCGGTCATGCCGGTGCCCGTCCTCGTGCCCGGGGGTGGCGACCTGACCGCGCGGCTGGCGGCCACGGCCAGCAACCAGCTGCACGGCCACCGGTTCGCCAACCTCGACCCCGCGCGGGCCGCGGCGATCAGCGCGGAGGTCCTCGGTGAGCTGGCCGGGACGGGCGCGGCCGCGGCCCGGTTCAACTACATCGACGCGTCCATCGTGGGCAGCGCGGCGAACAGCCGCTCACTCGGCGCCGAGGCCATCGCGTTCACCGACCCGGCGGTGCAGGACCGCGTCACCGAGCAGCCCGACCGGCCCGGCGGGTCGCGGTACATCCTGTCGGTCCAGCACCGCCCGGCCGCCGCGCTGATGACGATCGCCTGCCACGGCGACACGGCGTGGGCGCCGGCGGCCGGCGACATGCTCCGGCACGTCGAGGCCGTGCTGGTGCGCGCCGCCGGGTAGGCCGGCCCTGGCCTTCACGACGCCGGCCCGGGCGCTGATGGCCCGGGCCGGCGATCGGGAACCGTCAGGTGGTCGGAATGGTCACCTGACCCGGGGTGTTGCGCTGGGTGGTGGTGCCGTCGCCCAGCTGGGAGTTGCCGTTGTTGCCCCAGCACCACAGGCTGCCGTCGGTCCGGACGCCGCAGGTGTGGTAGTTGACGACGAAGCCGGTCGTCCAGGTGGTGGCGGTGCCGACCCGGGTGGGGGTGGAGCGGTTGGTCGTGGTGCCGTCGCCGAGACCGCCGGCCATGTTGTTGCCCCAGCACCAGAAGCTGCCGTCGGTGCGGGAGGCGCAGACGGTGTTGTCGCCCGCGTTGGCCTTGTTCCAGGTGGTGGCGGTGCCGACCTGCACGGGGGAGGTCTGCAGCGGGCCGGCGGCGCCGAGCTGGCCGTAGCCGTTGTTGCCCCAGCACCACAGGGTGCCGTCGGTGCGGGTGCCGCAGGTGTGCGCGTATCCGGCGGTGACGCCATTCCAGGTGGTGGCGGTGCCGACCTGCGCCGGGGTGGTCGAGTAGCTCAGCGTGCCGACGCCGAGCTGGCCGCTGGAGCTGTCGCCCCAGCACCACAGGGTGCCGTCGGTGCGGGACCCGCAGGTGTGCGCGTAGCCGGCCGTGACGCTCGCCCAGGTGGACGCCGTGCCGATCCGGACCGGCGAGGTCAGGTAGTAGTCGGCGGTGCCGGTGCCCAGCTGGCCGAGGCGGTTGAAGCCCCAGCACCACAGCGAGCCGTCGGTGCGGACGCCGCAGGTGTGCGCGTCGCCTGTGCTGACGCTCGCCCAGGTGGTGGCGGTGCCGACCTGGACGGGGGCGTTCCGGTTCGTGGTCGTGCCGTCGCCGAGCTGGCCGCGGACGTTCCTGCCCCAGCACCACAGCGTGTGGTCGGCCTTCACCCCGCACGTCTGGCTGCTGCCGGCGTCGATGGCCGCCCAGGTGGTGCCGGTGCCGATCCGGGTGGGCGTGGTCCTGGTGTCGTTGGTGCCGTCACCGAGCTCGCCGCTCCAGTTGCTGCCCCAGCACCACAGCGTCGCGTCGGTGCGGATCCCGCAGGTGTGGGCGTAGCCCGCGGCGACGCTGGAGATCGTCGGGGCGGCCAGCGCGGTGTTCACCGGCGCGGCCGCCGCGGGGGCGCCGATGGCCGCCGTGCCGAGCGCGACGCCCGCGATGGTCGCCGCCACGGCGATCGAGCGCCGCAATCGGGCGCGCAGCCCGCCGTCCTGATATCTGCCCATGTGATGTGCTCCCTCACCGACGTCGATGCACGGACCTTGATCGCGGGGACGCTACGGTCGGGCGAGCCCGGAGGGCAACGCCGCGGGCGCCGCGCCGCCACGGGCCTGGGCCGGCCGCCGAAACTTACAGCGATCAATCGGCTACCCGGGTACGGCGGCGGGTTGACCCGGGACACCGGGTAACGCGGAGGTCGTGCGCCACGCGACGCACACGCCGGAGCAGCTCGTCGAGCTCACCACCCGGGAACGGGAGGTGCTGCGGCTCGTCGGCAGGGGACTGTCGAACCTCGACATCGCCGGGCGGCTGATCATCTCGGAGGCGACCGTCAAGACCCACCTGAACCGGGCGGTGAGCAAGCTCGGGCTGGCCGGCCGGGCCCAGGCGGTGGTGCTGGCCTACGAGACGGGGCTGGTGACCCCCTCGCTCCTGTGGTGGGGGCCGGTCCTCGGCCTGTACACGGTCGTGGTGCTGCGGCCCGGCCGGTGGGCCGTCGCCGGCTCGGTGGTCGCTGCCGCCGTCGTGGGCTTCAGCGGCGTCAAGGCGCCCGCCCTGCCGGCGCCTGCTCATGGTGCTGCGCGTCGGTGCGGCCGAGGAGGACGCCGGCCGGTTCGGCACCCTCGTGCCGGGGCTGGCGAGGATCGGTGACCTGGTCGACCGGGTCCGCGCCACCGGGCTGCCGGTCGAGGTCGAGGTGCACACCGCGGACCCGGTGCCGCCGCTGCCCGCCCACCTGGACCTCTGCGTGTACCGGGTGATCCAGGAGTCCTTGACGAACGTGCTCAAGCACGCGGGCCCCGCCACGGCGACGGTGACCGTCGAGCACCGCCCCGGCGCCGTGACGGCCCGCATCGTGGACGACGGCCGGGGCGTCGTGGAGCAGTCGTGGCCGGAGCCCGGTTACGGCCTGCTCGGCATGCGCGAACGCGTCCGGCTCTACGGCGGCACGCTGTCGACCGGTCCCCGTGCAGACGGCGGGTACGTGGTCCAGGTGACCCTGCCGGTCCCGGTCCGGTCATGACCTGGGCCGGACGCGCCCCGCGTCACGCGTCGGTGGCGACGACCTGGTGGGCGCCGATGACGGCGAGCAGCTGGAGCTTCTCGTGGCTCTCGCTGCCGGGGACCGCGGTGTAGACCAGCAGGGAGTGCGACTGGTCGGGGTCGAGCAGCGCCTGACACGTCAGCTCGAGGAGGCCGACCTCGGGGTGGATGAAGCGCTTGACGTGGCTGTAGTTGACGCCGATCTCGTGCTCGTCCCAGACGGCCCGGAACTCCTCGCTCCGCTCCAGCAGGAGCCGCTGGAGGTGGGCGGCGTAGGAGTCGGGCCCGCGCAGCGTGACCCTCGCGCGGAGCCCGGAGGCGAAGACGCGGGAGTGCAGCGCGTGGTCGTCCGGGTGGTACAGGGCGCGGCACGCGGGGTCGGTGAACCAGCGGTAGCCGATGCTGCGGGCCGGGCCGGTGTAGCGGGTCAGGTCGCCGGTGAGCGCGACGCCGAGCGGGGTCTGCCGCAGCGTCTCGCCGAGCTCGGTGACGACCTCGGCCGGGGTGTCGGCGAGCCGGTCGAGGATGCGCAGCAGGCCGGGGCTGATGTGGGCGCTGGTGGTGCCCCGCACCGGCGGCCGGTGACCGGCGAGCCGGAAGAGGTGGTCGCGCTCGTCGAGCGACAGGTGCAGGCCCTGCGCGATCGAGGCGATCATCTGCTCGGACGGGTGCGGCCCGCGCTCCCGCTCCAGGCGGCTGTAGTAGTCGGCGGAGATGTGGCAGAGCGTCGCGACCTCCTCGCGGCGCAGGCCGGCGGTCCGGCGGCGCTGCCCGCGCGGCAGGCCGACGTCCTCGGGCTGCAGTGACTCGCGGCGCCGCCGCAGGAACCCGGCGAGCCCGGCACGGTCGATCATCTCTCGGTTCTACCACCGTCGCCGGAGCGGAGCCTGGGATTGAGAGGCCGTGGATACGGCCGCGGAGCACGCGCACAGTGGGGACATGACCCGCAAACCGGACATCACCGTTCCCAGTCTCAGCGGACGGCTCGCCGTCGTCACGGGCGCGAGCGACGGCGTCGGGCTCGGCCTGGCCGCCCGGCTCGCCGCCGCCGGCGCCGAGGTCGTCATGCCCGTGCGCAACCGCCGCAAGGGCGAGGCCGCGGTGGCGACGATCAGGCAGCAGCACCCGGACGCCGCCCTGTCGCTGCGCGAGCTCGACCTGTCGTCGCTCGCCTCGGTCGCCGCGCTCGGCGCCGCCCTGCGCGCCGACGGCCGCCCGATCCACATCCTCGTCAACAACGCGGGCGTGATGACACCGCCGCGGCGGCAGACCACCGCCGACGGCTTCGAGCTGCAGTTCGGCACCAACCACCTCGGTCACGTCGCGCTCGTCGGCCACCTGCTGCCGCTGCTGCGCGCCGGCCACGCCCGCGTGACCTCACAGATCAGCATCGCCGCGAACCAGAACGCCATCAACTGGGACGACCTGAACTGGGAACGCTCCTACGACGGGATGCGGGCCTACAGCCAGTCGAAGATCGCGTTCGGCCTGTTCGGCCTCGAGCTGGACCGGCGCAGCCGGGCCGGCGGCTGGGGCATCACCAGCAACCTCGCCCACCCGGGTGTCGCCGCCACCAGCCTGCTGCAGGCACGGCCCGAGGTCGGCCGGGCCCGCGCCACCGCGGGCGGGCGCCTCGTCCGCGCGCTCGGCCGCCACGGGATCCTCTTCGGCACCGTCGAGTCGGCGCTGCTGTCCGCCCTGTACGCGGCGACCTCCCCGGACGCGGGCGGCGGACGCCTCTACGGCCCGAGCGGGTTTCAGCACCTGTCCGGCGCGCCCGCCGAGCAGCCGGTCTACACCCGACTCCGCGGCGAGGCCGACGCCGCCCGCGCCTGGGAGATCTCGGAGCGCCTCGCCGGCGTCACGTTCCCGGCGGCGGTGTCCCCGTCCGGCAGGTAGCCGCCAGGTAGGGTCGTCCGCGTGGATCTGGACGACATCGCCGCCCGGCTCGGGGTGGGTGCTGAGGAGATCGCGCGGGTGCACGGCCTGGCCGGGGACCCCGCACCGGCGGCGTTGCCCGCCAAGGGTGCCGCGCCCGCGATGCTGGAGCGGCTCGGGGTGGGGCCGGACGACGCCGCCGAGATCATGGCGGGGTGGCCCGACCCGGAGTCTCCACTGTGGACGGACGAGCTGCGGTGGCTGCTCGACCGCTCGGCCGCGCTCGTGCGCGCGGACCTCGGCGGGTATGGCTGGCTGGTGCCCGGGCCGGAGCTGCCGCGCGACCGGGGCCCGGCGTGGCGGCATCTCTACGTGTACGTCTACCTGGCGCTGGTGGACGCCGTCATGGGGTACCACCGCGAGCACGGCGTCGCCGAGGAGGTGTCGTGGGCGACGCTCGCGGACCTCGGGCGCAACCTGGCGGTCGACCGGCGGATGCGGGGCGAGGGCTGGCCGGTCATGCAGGCCTGGCTGAGCCTGCACTGGCGGGGCGGCGTCTACGAGCTGGGGCGGCTGCAGCACCAGCGCGGTGCGGGCGCGATCGACCTGCACGTGCCCGACTCCGGCCCGTTGACGCCGGCGGCGATCGACGCGTCCCTCGCCGAGGCGCGCGCGTTCTTCCCCGTGCACTTCCCCGACGAGGCCTACACGGAGTTCGCCTGCGGGTCGTGGCTGCTGGACCCGCAGCTGCTGGAGTACCTGCCGGAGGACTCCAACATCGTGCGGTTCCAGCGCCGGTTCGAGCTGGAGCCGTACGAGGAGGCGGAAGGGATCGACCCCGACGTCGAGGTGCGGCGGTTCGTGTTCCGGACCCTGACCACGCCGCTGGACCAGCTGCCGCGGGGGACCGCGCTGCAGCGCGCCGTGGTCGAGCACTTCAAGGCCGGCGGCCACTTCCAGTGGCGCAAGGGGCGCTTCCCGCTGCGCTAAAGCCCGCACGGATGGAGACGTGGTGGCGGGCGTCGATGTCTAGGGTGCTGGGCAGAGCCGCCTTGCATCGGCTTGATGCGGCGGGTGGTGGAAGGGGAAAGCCATGACCGTGCCCGACGTCAACCCGGCAACGCTCCCGCAGGCGGAGTTCGCCCAGGTGGTGAAGCGCAGCTCCGCCGGGGACCTGCGCCGGCTCATGACCGGCGAGCAGCGCCAGGCGGTGCTCGACGAGGTGTTCGTGCGGATGCCCGGCGTGTTCCGCGCCGACCGCGCCGGCTCGGCCAACGCGGTGCTGCACTGGAAGGTCGGGGACCGGCCGGACGGCGGCGCCGACACCTACGAGCTCGTCATCGCCGACCGCACGTGCACGCTGTCGCCCGGGCCGGACCGCACGCCGACGCTGGAGCTCAGCATCGGCGCCGTCGACTTCCTGAAGATGGTGACGGGCAACGCGAGCCCGATCGCGCTGTTCATGCTCGGCAAGATGAAGGCCAAGGGCGACATCGCGTTCACCGCCCGGGTGCCCAACCTGTTCGACGTGCCCAAGGCCTGAGCCACGGCACAAGCCACGGCCTGAGCCACGGCACGACCGGCACCGGCGGCGCATGATGCACAGCGCCGCCGGTCTTTCGTGTCAGACGGCCGGTGCGCCGTCGGGCAGGCGGGCACCGATGCAGCGGGCCGCGGTGAGCGCCGCCCAGGAGACCGCCGCCACCAGCGACGCGTCGCGCGGGTCGCGGTCGCGGAACGCGCCGACGGCGCGGTCGCCGACCTGGTAGGCCGACTGCGCGGTCAGCAGGACGAGCCGGCCCACGGCCACCTCGTCGTCGGGCACGCCCGCGAGCGCCGCGTCCGCCCAGGACGCCGACACGCCCGGCGGGCTGCCGTCCCACTCGGACAGCCGCGTCAGCAGCAGGTACCGGATGCGCTCCGGCACCACGGGGACGGCCGCCTCCTCGACGGCCGCGCCGGCCCGGGCGAACGCGTCGGCGATGCGGGTCTGCCCGGCCCACGCCAGGTCCGGCGGCACGGGGGCGGGCGGCAGCAGGTCCAGCGACGCGCCGGGGGAGGCCTCGCGGCGGGCGAACGCGCCCATCATCCGCCCGGCGACCCACAGCGTGCCGCGGCGGGTGAAGGCGGGCAGCGGCGGCAGCGGCGAGGGCCGCAGGAAGACGCTGACCATCCGGTTGATGTAGTGGAAGATGACCGCGACGCCGCCGAGCTCCGGCAGCTGCGCGGCGGGGAACGGCACCGCGGCGCCGAGGACGGGGTCGCGGGCCCAGCGGGCGATCGCGCGCAGCCGCGGGTCGGCGACGTCGTCGAGCCGTCCGGCGGCGATCGCCTGGGCGTCGGGTCCGCCGCCGAGGCCGGTGAGGGCGGCGCCGTGGATCTCGACGCAGTAGGGGCACGCGTTGGCCGCCGAGACCGCCGCGGCGACCGCCTCCTTCGTCGCGCGGGGCACGGTGCCGGTCACGAGCAGCGTCTCGCGCAGCATCGTCCAGGCGGCGGCGAGCACCGGGGGCGCCGGCGAGTGCAGCGCGACCGGCGGGGCCAGCATGCCGAAGTCGCGTTCGACCTGGCGGTACACCTGACCGACGAGACCGGTCGCGGACGACGGCTCGACGGGTGTCACGCGACCGATGTGGGGCAGCGCGATGCGACCGGCCACACGGGTGAACAGGGACACGGGAAGCCTCACAGGGGTGAAAAGGAGCCCGCCGGAATGTGGTCCGGCGGGCTCCAGTGGCCGGAGGGGGCTAGGACCGGTTCAGCACGGG
This sequence comes from Dactylosporangium sp. NPDC050588, assembly GCF_040654975.1. Classification (NCBI taxonomy): domain Bacteria; kingdom Bacillati; phylum Actinomycetota; class Actinomycetes; order Micromonosporales; family Micromonosporaceae; genus Dactylosporangium; species Dactylosporangium sp. NPDC050588. The sequence goes on from NZ_JBFAJA010000045.1 coordinate 51,167, forward strand.
CCGCCGGGCGAAGGACTGGCCGGTGGGCGACGGCGCGCCGTAGGTGACGGCGACGCCGCGGGCCTGCAGCGCCTTGACGATGCCGGGCACCGCGCGCTCGGCGAGGGCCGAGATGGTCAGTGCCGGGTTGACGGTGAGGGCGCCGGGGACCGCGGAGCCGTCGGTGACGAAGATGCCGGGGTGGCCGCGCAGCTCGTGGGTGTCGTCGAGGGCGGACGTCGCCGGGTCGTCGCCGATGCGGCACGACGCGAGCGGGTGGACGGTGTAGGCGCCGATGAGATCGTTGGTCCACGGGGTCACCGTCGCCAGCCCGTCGCGCTCCAGGATGTCCTTGACGTCGGCGTCGGACAGGTCCCAGCCGCGCCAGGTGTTCTTCGTCGGCTTGTAGGACAGCGGGCCGTGGCCGAGCATCTGCTGCGACATCCGGTGGGCGTTGCCGGTCTCCGGCGGCGGGCCGAACACGCCCTCGTTGTCGTCCTCGGACATCGTGAAGATGGTCAGCCACGACTTCCAGGTCCGCAGCATCTCCTTCTTCTCCACGCCGAACCAGCTGGCCGCGGACGGGTCCTTGACCTGCGCCAGGATCGTGCCGAGGCCGGGCGGGAAGTACAGCTGCTCCAGCGAGTAGCGCTCGTACTCCGGCAGCGAGCCGTCGAGCTTGTCCCAGCTGGCGACGGTGGGGCCGCGGCCGATCTGGTACGCCTCGTAGGGCACCCCGTCGCCGCGGTCCAGGCCGAGCACGTCACGGACCCGGTCCTCGTTGAAGACCGCGGTGTTGAGCCGCTCGCCGTTGCCGGAGAAGTACCGCCCGACCGCGTGCGGCATGGTGCCCAGGTCGGCCTCGGAGCGCTGCAGGATGACCGGGGTGGCGCCGGAGCCGGCGGCGACGATGACGATCTTCGCGTCGATCGCGCCCTCGTCGTGCAGGATCCGGTAGTCCTCGTCGTCGACGACGCGGTAGTGCACCCGGTAGGAGCCGTCGTCGTGCCGGGTCAGCCGCTGCACCTCGTGCAGCGGGCGGATCTGCGCGCCGTGGGCGAGCGCGCCCGGCAGGTAGTTGAGCAGCAGGGAGCGCTTCGCGTCGAAGCGGCAGCCGGCCATCATCCAGTTGCAGTTGGTGCACTTGCTGACGTCGACGGCGGACGGCGACGGGTTGGCGGTGCGCCCGGCGTGCGCGCACGCGGCGGCGAACAGGCCGCCGGCGTAGGGGATCTGCTCCCAGCGCTGCGGGGTGATCGGCAGGGCCTCGCTGACCACGTCGTACCACGGGTCGAGGGTGTCGCGGGTGATCGCGGCGGGCCACATCCGGCGGCCGATGCTGCCGTGGCGCTCGAAGACGAACCGCGGCGCGCGGGGCATCGTGGCGAAGTAGACGACGCTGCCGCCGCCGACGCAGTTGCCGCCGAGGATGCTCATCCCGTCGCCGACGACGAAGTCGAACGCCCGCGTGTAGGACGACCCGAGCTTGAAGTCGTGCTCGAACTCGTCGGCCTCCAGCCACGGGCCGCGCTCCAGGACGACCACCTTCGCGCCGCCGGCGGCGAGGTGGTAGGCGGTGATCGCGCCGCCGAAGCCGCTGCCGATCACCAGGACGTCGGTCGATTCCACGTACGTCATGCCGGGCTCCCGGTCGGGGTCGTGTTCGGGTGGATGGGGGCCAGCTGGCGGCCGTAGGAGAACCGCGGGAACCGCCACAGCCCGTCGGCTTCCGGGGTCGCGTAGCCGATCGCGAGCAGGCCGGGGTGGCCCGCCGCGAGCGCGTCGGTGGTGTTCAGGTGCGCGGCGCTGTCGTAGGCCATGTTGCTGAACAGCGCCAGCCCGACCCAGATCTGCTTCTCCGGGTGGTCGGGGTCGGTGAGCCGCCGCACGAGCGCGGTGCGGTGCTCGAAGTCCAGCGCCACGAACGGCGGGACGTCGTCGTCGAGGGGCAGGTCGTGTTCGGCGGCGTACTCGGTGGCGTGCATGTCGAGCAGGAAGGCGAACGTGCCGAGCTGCTCGGCGAGCCCACCGGCGGACCACGTCAGCAGCTCCAGCGCGCCGGCGGCGACCGCTCCGCCGCCGGGCGCCGCACCCGCGCACACCCGGTCGTCCGGAAAGCGCCGCTCCCCGGGGATGATGGTGTCCGCGTACGCCTCGATGGTCATCGCCTGGAGCGGCTCGATGTCCACATCGGACACACTTGCGGCAGTGGTGTCGGATTGCACGGCAACTCCTGACATAAGGCGAGAAGAGTTAGCGGCATCCTGCCCGCCCAAGCCATCGAAATGCATCTCCGGCTGTGCTGCGGAATTGACGGTTCTTCAATCATGCGCTGTTTGTGTCAGCTCGATGTTCGGCTATGTCCAGCGGCATTGTCGCGTCGCTAGTGTGGCCCAGCAGCGGGGTGGCTGCGGATAGTGCCGCCCCAACGACGACGACGGGAGGCGGTCGTGGTCATCAGTCGGGTGGCTTCCTCGGTGATCCAGCGACAGGTCAGGTACGTGACGCCGGTGTCGTTACCGGCGGCCTCCGGCGTGGTGGCGCAGGTCTACGCGCAGGTCGCCGACGAGATGCGGCTCGTGGTCCCGCCGGCGCAGCTGCACTCGCCGTCGCCGGACCTGCTCGCCGCCTACTGGATGCTCACCCGCGAGCCGCTCGCCGGGCCCACCGTCGGCCGCGACGCGAAGGAGGCGGTCGCCGCCGCCGTCGCGGTCGCCAACATCTGCCCTTACTGCGTGGAGATGCACAGCGTCGGCATGTACGACCTGACCGGCGAGCACGACGCGGAGGCGGTCGCCGGCGACCGGGTCGAGGCGATGCTCGACCCCGAGCTGCGCGCGGTGACCGCGTGGGCCCGCACCGGGCACCAGCTCGACGACGCCGCGCCGGAGCCGGTGGGGCTGAGCGCCGCCGAACGGGCCGAGCTGCTCGGCGTCGTCGTGGCCTTCCACTACGTGAGCCGCATGGTGAACGTGTTCCTCTCCAACTTCCTGCTGCCGCCGGGCCTCGGGCCCCGCTCGCGGCGGCGGATGAAGCAGGGCATCAGCCGGCTGCTGCGCCCGACGCTGCGCACGCCGCGCGAGGGCGGCCGGTCCGTCGGGCTGCTCGGCCCCGCGCCGATGCCGGTCGACGCGGCCTGGGCCGGCGCCAACCGGGACATCGCCGGCGCGATCGCCCGCTCCTACCAGGCGTTCGAGTTCGCCGGCGCCCGGTCCCTGCCCCTCTCGGTGCGCCGGCTGGTCCTGGACCGCCTGGACGCGTGGCGCGGCGAGGACACCGGCCTGAGCACGGCGTGGTGCGAGGACCTGATCGCGGACCTGCCGGCGCACGAGCGGCCCGCCGGCCGGCTGGCGCTGCTGACGGCGCTGTCGTCCTACCAGGTCGACGAGGGCACGGTCGCCGAGTTCCGCCGGGTCGAGCCCGCCGACGCCGCGCTCGTGGACGCCGTCGCGTGGTCCGCCTTCGCCGCGTCGCGGCTGATCGGCAACCGGATGGCGGCGGCCCGCGCCGTGGCGGCGCCGTTTGTGAGCACCACCGGCAATGTAGAGGAGTCGAAGTGGCGAGAGTCGAGCTGGCACAGGGACGGCCGGGCGGCCTGAACGGCCGTTTCCACCGGGTCGGGTTGAACGTGTTCATGGTGGTCGTCCTGGCGCACTGGGCCGAGCACCTGGCGCAGGCGTACCAGATCTGGGTGCTGAACTGGCCGCTGAAGGAGTCGCGCGGCGTGCTGGGGCTGGCCTACCCGTGGCTGGTGAAGAGCGAGTGGCTGCACTACGGCTACGCGCTGGTGATGCTGGTGGCGCTGTTCGCGCTGCGGGGGGCGTTCACCGGCCGGGCCCGGACCTGGTGGACGATCGCCCTCGCGATCCAGTTCTGGCACCACATCGAGCACCTGCTGCTGTTCCTGCAGGCGCAGACCGGGCACTTCCTGTTCGGAGCGGCGGTGCCCACGAGCGTGCTGCAGACGGTGTTCCCGCGGGTGGAGCTGCACCTGTTCTACAACACCATCGTCTTCCTGCCGATGGTGGTCGCGGTCATCCTGCACATGCGCCCGAACCGCGCGGAGGCCCAGGCGGCACCCTGCAACTGCGCCAGGCCGCTGGTCGCGGCCGGCGCCGTATGACCATGACGACGTCGAGCGGGGCCCGCGCCCGCGGGCTCCGCTCGGCCCTGCGCTCCCCGGTCGCCTGGGTGGTCGGGGCGGTCGCCGCCGCGGTCCTGGCCTTCGCGCTGCTGGCGGAGCCGGCGCCGGGCCGGCTGTCCACGATGGACCCCGCCGACGGCGCGACCGTGACCACCGCGCCGGCCGCGGTGACCGCGACGTTCACCGGCGAGCTCGCGGCATACGACTACCACCTGGCCGTCGCCACCGAAGGCGGGGTGCCGGTGACCACCGGCCCCGTCCGGCTGGACGGCAACACCCTCACCGTGCCCGTCGAGCTGACCGGCGGCACGTACCTCGTCGCGTACCACGTGCGGCTGTCCGGCGGCGCGGAGCTGTCGGCGGTGACCCGCTTCGGCGTGGGCGTGCCCGCCGCGCCCGTCGGCGGCGACGACCCCGCCGCCGCGGCGACGGCCGGGCACCAGCACATCAGCGACGACCCGATGAACATGGCGCTGCTCGCCGTCGACGCGGTGCTGCTGCTCGCGCTCGCGTTCGCGATGCTGCGGCGCCTGGGACGCCGGCTGCGACGTCCCTGAGGCCCGAGGCGCCCGCCTCCGGCCGGACCGATCCAGGTTTGAGGAGGCACGACCATGCCGAGCACACTCGGTTCCCTACGGCGCCTGGTGCTGACGCCGTCGTTCAAGGAGGTCTCCTTCGCGCAGCGGGGGTTCCCGGTCGAGCCGACCGACGCGACCCGCCGGCTCGAGGCGATCCCGCAGGCGGTCCTCGTCGGCTTCGAGTGGGGCATCGACACCAAGACGCAGGCGGAGCTGGTCCAGCGGCTGGAGCTGGTGGAGCCGGAGATGCGCGGCTTCGCCTACGAGGGCGCGACGATGGCGGTCACGGTGCTCGACGCGATGGCCGGCGGCCGCGGCCACCGGGCCCGTGACCTGCTGTCCGGGCCGGCGGTGCCGCACACGTTCCTGACCTACATCGGCATCGGCTTCGCCATGGCCCGGCTGCCGCGCCCGCTGTGGAAGAAGATCCTGCCGGACCTCACCGGCACCCCGTACTACCCGACGATGAGCTGGCTCGCCGTCGACGGCTACGGCTTCGACCGCGCCTACTTCCAGACCGCGCGGTGGGTGGACCGGCAGGAGCGCCTGGCCGCCTACCCGTGGCAGGGCCGCGCCGACTACTTCCAGCGGGCCTGCGACCAGGGCATCGGCCGGGCGCTGTGGTTCATCCACGGCGGGCAGGTGCCCGGTGTGGCGGCCGCGGTGGACCGCTTCGCCGCCGACCGGCAGGCCGACCTGTGGAGCGGCGTCGGGCTGGCGGCGACGTTCGCCGGCGGCAGCGACGCGGCCGGGCTCGCCGCGCTGCGCCGCGAGGCGGGGGAGCACTGGACCCACGTCGCGCAGGGCTCGGTCTTCGCGGCCAAGGCCCGCGTCTTCTCCGGCTTCGAGCCCGAGCACACCGCGGTGGCGGTGGCGGCGCTGACCGACCTGACCGTCGCCCGGGCCGCGGAGCTCGCCGACGACGTGGCGGTGGGCGGCACCACCGTCGAGGGGGAGCTGGACTACGAGGCGTGGCGGCGCAAGATCCGCGAGGCCGTCGCCGTGCCGGCCGCGTCCGTGCGGTAGGAACCGGCACTCGCCGCGTTCAGGGAATGCAACGGTCGCAATGGCGGAGATGACGTCACCTATATAGGTCGACGACAATTTGTTGAAACGGTCTATCTGGGGGAACCCGAAATGACGATGTTTCAATCTCTCCGCCGGCGCGTCCTGACGCCGAACGTCTCGGAAACCAAAATGGATGTCCGGGGCTTTCACGTGAAGAACGCCGAGGCGCGCGACCGGCTGGAGAACGTCGGCCGTCAGTTCCTCGCCGGGTACGCGATCGCCGCCGAGGTCGGGCAGCCGGCCGAGGCGGACGCGCGGCTCGCCGACATCCCACACGCCTACCGCGGCTTCGCCTACGAGGGCGCGGCCATGGCCTTCGCCGTCCGTGACGGGCTGCCCGTCGGCGGCCGCCGGCACGTCGAGGACTTCCTCGCCGGCCCCGCCGACGACCACGTCTACATGGTGTACGTCGGCGTCGGCTGGGCGATGGCCCGGATCCCGAAGTTCCGCTGGAACACGCTGCACGCGCCGGACCCGCTGCTGCGCTGGCTGGTGCTGGACGGCTACGGCTTCCACCAGGCCTACTTCAAGACCCAGCGCTACGTGCACGAGTGCTACCAGGACGAGTCTTTCCCGTGGCCGGCGGACGGGCCGTCCTGGTACGCCGCCCGCGCCACCGACCAGGGGGTCGGACGGGCCACCTGGTTCGTGTGCGGCACCGACCCGCGGCGCGTCGTCGCCGCGTTCGACAAGTTCGACGAGCGCCGCCGCGCCGACCTGTACGCCGGCGCCGGCCTGGCCGCCACGTACGCAGGCGGCGCCGACGAGGCCGAGCTGACCTGGTTCCGCGACGCCGCCGGCCAGTACGCCGCGGACGTGGCGCAGGGCTCGGCGTTCGCCGCCGCCGCCCGCCTCCGGGCCGGGCTCGTCGTGACCCACAACGAGGTCGCGACCAGGGTGTTCTGCGAGCAGTCCGCCGCCGCCGCGGCCAAGGTGACCGACGAGGCACTCATCGGGCTGCCCTTCGACGACGAGATCCCCGCCTACGAGATCTGGCGGGAGCGCATCAAGCACGCGCTCGTGCCGGCCACGGAAAGGTGACCTGACATGACCAACATCGCCGTGGTGGGCATGGCGTGCCGATACCCGGACGCCACGTCCCCCCGGGAGCTGTGGGAGAACGCGCTCGCGGGGCGCCGCGCGTTCCGCCAGCTGCCCGACGAACGCATGCGGCTGGACGACTACTTCGACGCCGACCCCAAGGCCCGGGACCGCTTCTACGCCCGGCTCGCCGCCGTCATCGACGGCTACGAGTTCGACCGGATCGCCTACAAGATCGCCGGCAGCACGTACCGCGCGACCGACCTCACCCACTGGCTCGCCCTGGACATCGCCGCGCTCGCGCTCGCCGACGCCGGCTTCCCGATGGCGGAGGGCCTGCCGCGCGAGCGCACCGCCGTCATCGTCGGCAACAGCCTCACCGGCGAGTTCGCCCGGGCCAACCAGATGCGGCTGCGCTGGCCGTACGTGAGCCGCATGGTGACCGCCGCGCTCAAGGCCCAGGACTGGGACGACGACCAGCTGCAGAACTTCCTGGCCGACTTCGAGGACGCGTACAAGTCGCCGTTCCCGGAGATCGACGAGGACACCCTCGCCGGCGCGCTGTCCAACACGATCGCCGGCCGGATCTGCAACCACTTCGACCTCAAGGGCGGCGGGTACACCGTCGACGGGGCCTGCTCCTCGTCGCTACTGTCCGTCGCGACCGCGTGCAAGGCGCTCATCGACGGCGAGGCCGACGTCGCCGTCGCCGGCGGCGTCGACCTGTCCATCGACCCGTTCGAGATCATCGGCTTCGCCAAGACGGGCGCGCTCGCCACCGGCGAGATGCGCGTCTACGACCGCGGCTCCAACGGCTTCTGGCCCGGCGAGGGCTGCGGCATGGTCGTGCTCATGCGCGAGCCGGAGGCGGTCGCCGCCGGGCACCGCATCTACGCGTCCATCGCCGGCTGGGGCATCTCCTCCGACGGCAAGGGCGGCATGACCCGGCCGGAGGCCAACGGCTACAAGCTGGCCCTGCGCCGCGCGTACGAGCGGGCCGGCTTCGGCATCGAGACCGTCGCGCTGTTCGAGGGGCACGGCACCGGCACGAAGGTCGGCGACGCCACCGAGCTCACCGCCCTGTCGGAGGCCCGCCGCGAGGCGGACCCGGACGGCGCGCCGGCCGCGATCAGCTCGATCAAGGGCATGATCGGCCACACCAAGGCCGCCGCCGGCGTCGCCGGGCTCATCAAGGCGTCCCTGGCCGCGTACCACCAGGTGCTGCCCCCGGCGATCGGCACCCGCGACCCGCACGAGGTGCTGACCGGCGACGCGCCCGCCCTGCGGGTGCTGCGCAAGGCCGAGGCCTGGCCGCGGGAGACGCCGGTGCGCGTCGGCGTCACCGCCATGGGCTTCGGCGGGATCAACACCCACATCGTGCTGGAGAACACCGCGCCGCGCCGCCGGGTGCCGCTGGACAGCCGCACCAAGGCGCTCGCGTCCTCGCTGCAGGACGTCGAGCTGCTGCTGGCCGACGCGGCCTCCGCGCAGGAGCTGCGGGAGAAGCTCGACGAGCTCGTGCACTTCGTGCCGAAGCTCTCCTACGCGCAGCTGTCGGACCTGTCCGCCACGCTGCACAACGGGCTGCGCGACCTGCCCTACCGTGCCGCCGTCATCGCCTCCTCGCCGGACAACGCCGTGCAGAGCCTGCGCCGGCTGTGCGAGATCCTCGACGCGGGGGAGACCACCCACTTCGCCGCCGACGGCCGCAGCTTCCTCGGCCACGCCAGCGGGCCCGGCAAGATCGGGTTCCTGTTCCCCGGCCAGGGCTCCGGCCGCGGCGTCTCCGGCGGGGCACTGCGCCGCCGGTTCGCCGAGGCCGAGGAGGTGTACGTCGACGCGGCGCTGCCGGTGACCGGCGACGTCGTCGCCACCGAGGTGGCCCAGCCGCGCATCGTCACCGGCTCGATGGCCGGCCTGCGGGTCATGTCGACGCTGGGCATCGAGGCGACCGTCGCCGTCGGGCACAGCCTCGGCGAGCTCGCCGCGCTGCAGTGGGCCGGCGTGATGGACGAGGCCGCGCTGCTGCGGGTCGCCGCCCTGCGCGGGCGCACCATGTCGCAGCACAGCGCGTCGGGCACGATGGCCGGCATCGCCGCCGGGCCGGAGGCCGTCGAGACCCTCGTCGCCGGGCTGCCGGTCGTCATCGCCGGCTACAACGGGCCCAACCAGACCGTCGTGGCCGGGCCGGTCGACGCGGTGCAGACCGTGTGCGAGCGGGCCGCGGCCGCCGCCGTGCAGTGGTCCCGGCTGCACGTGTCGCACGCCTTCCACTCCCCGCTGGTCGCCCCGGCCGCGGCGGCGTTCGGCGCCGCCCTGGCCGAGGAGGACTTCTCCCCGGTCGGCCGGCGGGTCGTCTCCACCGTCACCGGCGACGTGCTCACCCGCGACACCGACGTCGCCACGCTGCTGCATCGCCAGATCACCGACCCGGTGCTGTTCAACCAGGCGGTCGAGCTGGCCGCCAAGGACATCGACCTGTTCATCGAGGTCGGCCCCGGCCGGGTGCTCAGCCACCTGGCGGCGTCGGTGACCGACGTGCCGACCGTGGCGCTGGACACCGACGACGAGTCCCTCGCGGGCGTGCTGCGGGCCGTCGCGGCCGCGTACATCGTGGGTGCCGCACCGGTCGACAGCGCGCTGTTCCACGGCCGGCTCATCCGGCCGGTCTCGGTCGGCGCGACGTTCTCGTTCTTCGCCAGCCCCTGCGAGCAGGCGCCGACGGCGCCGGTGGTCCGCCGCAGGGCCGCCCTCACGGTGGTGCCGCAGCCGGCGGCCGAGCCGGTCACGCCGGCCGGCGGCGACGTGCGGGCCCCCGAGGACCGGCCGGCGGAGTCCAGCGTCGAGCTGCTGCGGCGCTTCGCCGCCGACCGGGCCGAGCTGCCGATCGAGCTGGTCGGCACGAGCAGCCGCCTGCTGGACGACCTGCACCTGAGCTCGATCACCGTCGGCCAGGTGCTCAACCAGGTCGCCCAGCAGATGAACCTGCCGGTGGCGCAGCTGCCGACGAACCTCGCCACCGCGACCATCGAGGAGCTGGCCGAGGCGCTCGACACGCTCGCCGCGACCGCCCAGCACGGCGACGGTGCCGCGTCCGCGGCCGCCCAGGTGGCCGGTGCGGCACCGTGGGCCCGGCCGTGGTCGCTGGACCTCGACGAGCTGCCGCTGCCGCCGCGCACCGCGCCGCAGGACAACGGTGCCTGGCAGGTCTACGCCGACGCCGGCAACCCGCTCGCCGAGCCGCTGCGCCGCGAGCTGGAGCGCGCCGGGGTCGGCGCCGGGCTGCTGGTCTGCCTGCCCGAGCAGTGCACCGAGGAGCAGCTGCAGTTCGCGCTGCACGGCGCCAAGGCGGCGGTGACCGGCCGGGACCAGGGTCAGGGCACGGCCAAGCGGTTCGTGCTCGTGCAGCACGGCCGCGGCGCGGCCGGCCTGGCCAAGACGGTCCGGCTGGAGGCGCCGCACCTCACCACGACGGTCGTGCACGTGCCGGCGGTCCCCGCCGCGGTCGGCTGGGTCGTCGCCGAGGTCGCCGCGACGAACGGCTTCGCGGAGGCGTACTACGACCTCGGCGGCGTGCGGCGGGTGCCGACGCTGCGGGCGATGCCGGTCGAGCCGGCCATCACGCACGTGCCCCTCGCGCGCACCGACGTGCTGCTCGTCACCGGCGGCGGCAAGGGCATCACCGCCGAGTGCGCCCTCGCCATGGCCAGCGACAGCGGGGCCGCGCTGGCCCTGCTCGGCCGGTCCGACCCGGCGCAGGACGCGGAGCTGTCGGCGAACCTGCGCCGCATGACCGAGCACGGCATCACCGTCCGGTACGCGCAGGCCGACGTCACCGACGCCGCCGCGGTCCGCCGGGCCGTCGCCGAGCTCACCGCGGAGCTGGGCCCGGTCACCGCCGTGCTGCACGGCGCCGGGCGCAACGAGCCGGCCTCGGTGACCAGCCTCGACATGGCCGCGTTCCGGCGCACGTTCGCCCCGAAGATCGACGGGCTGCGCGCGGTCCTCGACGCGGTCGACCCGTCCGGGCTGAAGCTGCTGGTGACGCTCGGCAGCATCATCGGCCGGGCCGGCCTGCGCGGCGAGGCGCACTACGCCACCGCCAACGAGTGGCTCGCCGACCTCACCGTGCAGACCGGCCGGGACTTCCCGAACTGCCGCAGCATCTGCATGGAGTGGTCGGTGTGGTCCGGCGTCGGCATGGGCGAGCGCCTGTCGGTGGTGGAGTCGCTGACCCGCGAGGGCGTCGTCCCCGTCACCCCCGACCAGGGCATCGCCATCCTGCGCCGGCTCCTCGCCGACCCGGAGGCCCCGTCGGTCGTCGTCATCAGCGGCCGTACGACGGGCATCGACACGGTCCGCTACGACAAGCCGGAGCTGCCGCTGCTGCGCTTCGTGGACCGGCCGCTGGTGCGCTACCACGGCGTCGAGCTGGTCTGCGAGACCGAGCTGAGTGCCGGCAGCGACCTGTACCTCGCCGACCACCTCCTCGACGGCAACCTGCTCTTCCCGGCGGTGTTCGGCATGGAGGCGATGGCCCAGGTCGCGGCCGCCGTCACCGGCCACGAGGGCGGGCCGGTCATCGAGGACGCGCGCTTCCTGCGGCCGATCGTGGTGCCGCCGGACGGCAGCACGGTCATCCGGGTCGCCGCGGTCGTCACCGCCGACGACACCGTCGAGGTCGTCATCCGCAGCGCCGAGACGCAGTTCGCCGCCGAGCACTTCCGGGCACGGCTGCGGCTGGACCGCGGCGAGGCCCCCGACGGCCCGCCCGTGCAGGCAGACGCCATGCCGGCGGTGCCGCTGGACCCGCGCACCGAGCTCTACGACGGGGTGCTGTTCCAGGGCGGCCGGTTCCAGCGGCTGCGCTCCTACCACCGGGTCGCGGCCCGCGACGTCGACGCCGATCTGGCCGCCGACCCGGACACCCGGTGGTTCGCCGGGTACCTGCCGGACCGCCTGCTGCTCGGCGACCCCGGCGTGCGGGACGCGCTCATGCACGGCAACCAGGTCTGCGTCCCCGACGCGACCCTGCTGCCGGCGGGTGTGGAGCGCATCTACCCGGCGGGGGAGGGGCTCACGTCGGCGACCGGGCTGCGGTACTGCGCCACCGAGCGCAGCCACGACGGCGACCTGTACATCTACGACATCGCGCTGCGCGACGCCGCCGGCACCGTGCTCGAGCGGTGGGACGGCCTGCACCTGCGGGCCGTGCGCAAGCTGGACGGCCGGGGACCGTGGGTGGCGCCGCTGCTGGGCTCCTACCTGGAGCGCACCCTCGAGGACCTCGTCGGCACCAGGGTCGCGGTCGCGGTCGAGCCGGACGGTCCCGAAGGTGCCGCCGGCGGTGAGGACCACGTCGAGCAGCGGCGGGCCCGCACCGCACTGGCCGCCGGGCGGGTCTTCGGCCGCGCCGTCGAGGTGCGGTATCGGCCCGACGGCAAGCCGGAGGTCGACGACCCGCGCACGATCTCCGCGGCGCACGGCGCGGGGCTGACGCTCTGCACCGCCGCCACCGGCGTGCTCGGCTGCGACCTCGAGGCGGTCACCGCCCGCACGGCGCAGGAGTGGCGTGGGCTGCTCGGCCAGCACGCCGGGCTGGCGGACCTCGCCGCCGACCTGACCGGCGAGGACGCCGACACCGCGGCGACGCGGGTGTGGGCGGCCGTGGAGTGCGTGCAGAAGGCGGGCCGCTCGACGCTCGGGCCGCTGAGCCTGATGCCGTCGTCGCGGGCCGGCTGGGTCGTCTACTCGGCCGGGGACGCGTGCGTGGCCACCTTCGCCACCACCGTGCGCGGCGTCGACGGGCCGGTCGTCTTCGCGGTCCTGACCGGAGGGGAGCAGTGATGGAGTCGTACTTCGAGTACCAGCACACGGTCGGCTTCGAGGAGACCAACCTCGTCGGCAACGTGTACTACGTCAACTACCTGCGCTGGCAGGGCCGCTGCCGGGAGCTGTTCCTCAAGACGAAGGCGCCCGAGGTCCTCGCGGACCTGCAGGACGACCTGAAGCTCTTCACGCTGCGGGTCGGCTGCGAGTTCTTCGCCGAGATCACCGCGTTCGACGAGCTGTCGATCCGGATGCGGCTGGTGGAGCTGGCGCAGACCCAGATCGAGTTCAGCTTCGACTACGTGCGGGTCGGCGACGGCGGCGAGCTGCTCGTCGCCCGGGGCGGCCAGCGGGTGGCCTGCATGCGCGGGCCGAACACCAGGACGGTGCCGGCCCGTGTGCCGGAGGCGCTCGCCCGGGCGCTGGAGCCGTACACGTCGATGGCCCGGGTCTGAGGGCCTGCGCGAGCAGGAGGTGCGCGTGGACGTCCAGCCAAGGCCGCCGCTCAACGCGGTGACCGATCCGAAATCGTTGCGGCGGGCCCTGGGGGCGTTCGCCACCGGCGTCACCGTGGTGACCGTCGGCGGCAGCACACCGCACGGCATGACCGCCAACTCCTTCACCCCGGTGTCGCTCGACCCGCCGCTGGTGTCGATCTGCGTCGGGCGGCAGGCGGTCATGCACGGCACGCTCGGCGAGGTCGGCGCGTTCGCCGTGTCGGTGCTCTCCTCGGAGCAGGAGAGCCTGGCCCGGTACTTCGCCGACCGCCGCCGGCCGCTGGGCTGGCAGCAGTTCGACGTCGTCGACTGGGCCCCGGCACCGAACACGGGGGCGCCGCTCGTCGGCGGCGCCCTGGCCCACTTCGAGTGCGAGCTGTGGCGCACGTACGACGGCGGGGACCACACCATCTTCATCGGCAAGGTCCTGTCGATGCACCGCAGCGTCGACGACGAGGCGCTGCTGTTCCACTCCGGCAAATTCCACCACCTGAGCCAGGAACGCACCGAGGTGACGACGTGACGACGCTCGACCGCCGGCGGGCCGCCGGGCCGCTGTACCCGCCCAGCAGCCCGCGGATCACCGCGATGGGCATGCTCGTGAAGATGACCCGCGACCGGATCGGCATGATGACCGACGCGGCGAAGGACTACGGCGACGCGTCCCGGCTCGCGGTCGGGCACAAGACGCTGTACTTCTTCAACCACCCCGACCACGCCAAGCACGTGCTCGCCGACAACGCCGGCAACTACCAGAAGGGCATCGGCCTGGTCCACGCCCGCCGGGCGCTCGGCGACGGCCTGCTCACCAGCGAGGGCGAGCTGTGGCGCAAGCAGCGCAAGGTGATCCAGCCGGCGTTCCAGAGCCGGCGGATCGCGGCGCAGGCCGGGGCGGTCGCGGAGGAGGGCGCCAAGCTCGTCGAGCGGCTGCGCCGGCGGGCCGGGACCGGTCCGGTCAACGTCCCGGACGAGATGACCACGCTGACCCTCGGCGTGCTCGGCCGGACGCTGCTGGACGCCGACCTCAGCCGGTTCGGCGGGATCGGCGACTCGTTCGCCGCCGTGCAGGACCAGGCGATGTTCGAGCTGGAGACGCTCAGCGCGGTGCCGACCTGGGTGCCGCTGCCCCGGCAGCTGCGCTTCCGCCGGGCCCGCCGGAGCCTGGAGGCCATCGTCGACGAGCTGGTCGGCGGCCGGCGGGCCCGCACCGAGGACCGCGACGACGTGCTGTCGCGGCTCATCGTCTCGGCGGACGCCGAGCCGGACCCGGCCGTCGGCCGCGAGCGGCTGCGCGACGAGCTCGTCACGCTGCTGCTCGCCGGGCACGAGACGACCGCCAGCACGCTCAGCTGGGCGCTGTACCTCATCGGCGAGCACCCGCAGGTGCGGCAGCGGCTGCACGAGGAGGCGGTCGCGGTGCTCGGCGACCGGCTGCCGGTCTTCGAGGACCTGCACCAGCTGCGGTACACCTCGATGGTCCTCGAGGAGGTCATGCGGCTCTACCCGCCGGTGTGGCTGCTGCCGCGCAAGGCCCTCGCGGCCGACGAGGTCGGCGGCTACCGGGTGCCGGCCGGCGCCGACGTGCTCGTGTCCCCGTTCACGCTGCACCGGCACCCGGACTTCTGGCCGGAGCCGGAGCGCTTCGACCCGGAGCGCTTCGACCCGCAGCGCCCGACCGGCACGGCGGAGCGGCCCCGCTACGCGTACATCCCGTTCGGCGCCGGGCCGCGATTCTGCGTCGGCAACCACCTCGGCATGATGGAGGCGGCGTTCGTGCTCGCGCTGCTGTGCCGGGACCTGAAGCTGGAGAAGGTGCCCGGCCACCGGGTGGTCCCCGAGCCGATGCTGTCGCTGCGCATCCGCGGCGGTCTGCCGATGACGGTGACCACCACGCGCTGACCGTATGTCCAATGTGGACGCCCGCCGGAGCCGTTGCTCCGGCGGGCGTTTCGCTGTGCGTGAGGGGTGCGCCGATAGCGTCCCACTAGGGCGTGGCTAGGGTGGGAGATCGACGAACGCCGTTGAGCACTTGCCGAGAAGACTTTGCTCCGGCCCGCCGCAACGATAGCGATAGTTCGATGGATCGAGCCGCGGGAGCGGCGGTCCTCGACCAGCCTGCGGGATCTCCGCCGGTCAATCAGGCAGGTGTCCGGCCGCGCATCCGCGGGCGACATGCCGTCGACCTCAAGGGGGAACTGTGCCACCGCAACCTGTCGGCGCCCTGCGCCGGCTCATCCCAGGCGCCTTCGTCCTGGTGCTCGTCGCCGCGTTGTACGTGGCGGCCCAGCTGCCCGAGGCGTCGGCGGCGACACGCAACGCCATCGCCAACCGTTACGCGTTCACCGAGCTGCAGATCGCGCTGCCGCCGGGCCTGCCGCAGCACACGGTGCGCCAGGTCAACCCGAAGTACGAGCACATCAGGGCCTGGATCTCCTCGGTCGGTGCCGCCGTCGCGGTCAACGACATCGACGGCAACGGCCGGTCCAACGACCTGTGTCTCGTCGACACCCGCAGCGACTCGGCGATCGTGACGCCGGCGCCGCAGGGCGGGGCGACCTACGCGCCGTTCGTGCTGAACCCGGCGCCGCTGCCGACCAGCGCCACGATGGCGCCGATGGGCTGCGTGCCCGGCGACTACAACGCCGACGGCTGGACCGACCTGCTCGTCTACTACTGGGGCCGCACGCCGGTGCTGTACATGCACAAGCCCGGTGCCACCGCGCTGGAGATGGCCGCGTTCCGTCCCACCGAGCTGATCGCCGCGTCGAACACCGCGGCAGGCGGCTACGGCGGCCCGCTGTGGAACACCAACGCGGTGAACGTCGCCGACTTCGACGGCGACGGCCACGTGGACATCGGCGTGTTCAACTACTTCCCCGACACCCAGGTGCTCGACCCGCAGGGTGACCCCAACGTGCAGATGAACCACTCGATGTCGCGGGCGGAGAACGCCGGCGGCGCGCACGTGCTGCACTGGGAGGCCGCCAGCAGCGGCGACGAGCCCAGCGTCACGTACGTGGAGCAGAAGGCGATCCCGCCGTCGGCGGCGACCGGCTGGACGCTCGGGGCCGGCTCTGCGGACCTCGACGGCGACCTGCGCCCGGAGCTGTACCTCGCCAACGACTTCGGCCGGGACCGCTTCTTCCGCAACGTCTCCACCCCGGGGCAGATCAAGTTCGCCCTCGCCGAGGGGGAGCGCGGCGCCTTCACGCCGAAGTCCCTCGTCGTCGGGCACGACTCCTTCAAGGGCATGTCGATCGAGTTCAGCGACCTGTCCGGCGACGGGCAGTTCGACATGTTCATCAGCAACATCACCACCAGCTGGGGGCTGGAGGAGAGCAACCTCTACTACCAGAACACCGCGGCGAACCCGGCGAAGGCCGCGGCGGTGCTGAAGGACGGCCGGGCGCCGTTCGAGAACAAGGCCGCCTCGGCGAACATCGCCTGGGTCGGCTGGGGCTGGGACGCGAAGGCCGCCGACTTCGACAACAGCGGCCGGCTGTCGCTGGTGCAGACCACCGGCTTCGTCAAGGGCGAGATCAACCGCTGGTCGTGGCTGCAGGAGCTGGCGATGACCAACGACCTGCTGCTGCAGGAGCCGCAGATGTGGCCGAACGCGAAGCCCGGTGACGACATCGCCGGCTCGCAGCCGTTCGCGTTCTGGGCCAAGGAGCCCAACGGCCGGTACGTGAACGTCGCCAAGGAACTCGGCATGACGTCCGACATCCCGAGCCGCGGCGTCGCGGTCGCCGACGTCGACGGTGACGGCGCCCAGGACTTCGCCATCGCCCGGCAGTGGGGCGCCCCGTCCTACTACCGCAACACCAAGGCTGGCAGCGGCGAGTACCTCAGCCTCAACCTGTACCGCCCGGCGACCGGTGGCGTCTCCGCGACCGGCGGCCTGCCCGGCGCGCCCGCCTACGGCGCCCAGGTGCGCGTCACCACCGCCGACGGCCGCACCCAGGTGTCGCAGCTCGACGGCGGCGGCGGGCACTCCGGCAAGCGCGGCTTCCAGCAGCACTTCGGGCTCGGCGCCAACAACGGCAAGCCGGTCTCGGCCGAGGTGTGCTGGCTGGACAACACCGGCGCCATGCACATGCAGACGCTGCAGCTGAGCCCCGGCCAGCACACCCTCATGTTGACCACGCAAGCCCAGGAGGTGCAGCCGTCATGACCGACGTGCAGCCCCGCGTCAAGCTCCCGACCGAGGCGCCGGTCTCGCCGGCCGTAGCGGTTCCCACCAAGGCGACGGTGACGGTGTCGACCCCGTCGGGCGCGCCGCCGCGCGTGGACGGCCGCGACCCGCGGTACCTCGCACTGCGCAACTTCGCGATCTCCATGAGCATCTTCAACATCCTCGGCTACACCGTGCTCGGCTTCGAGCAGCCGTGGACGTGGCCGCTGTTCTCCCTCGCCATCGGCTACTCGACGGAGCTCGTCGTGGAGTGGATCGCGGCGAAGGCGGAGCGGCGCGCCCCCGGCTACTCCGGTCACGGCGGCTGGGGCCTCTACACGTTCCTGCTGCCGTCGCACATCACCGCGCTCGCGGCGAACATGCTGCTGTACGCCAACGACGTGTACTGGCCGATCGCCTTCGCCGTCGTCGTGGCCGTCGGGCAGAAGGTGCTGTTCCGGGCCCCGATCAAGGGCCGGCTGCGGCACTTCATGAACCCGTCGAACTTCGGCATCACCGTCACGCTGGTGCTGTTCGGCTGGGTCAACGTGGCGCCGCCGTACCACTTCACCGAGCACGTCCCGGACGTGATCCGCATCGTGGTGCCGACCGTCATCCTCACCGCCGGCACGATCCTCAACTCGCTGCTGACCAAGCGGGTCGCGCTCATCGTCGGCTGGGTCGGCGCGTTCGTCATCCAGGCGCTGATCCGGCACTACGTGTGGGACGTCGCGCTGTGGGCGGCGCTCGGCCCGATGACGGGCGTCGCGTTCATCCTCTTCACTAACTACATGATCACCGACCCGGGCACCACCCCGACGTCGGGCAAGGCGCAGTTCATGTTCGGCTCCAGCGTCGCGTTCGTCTACGGCGCGCTGCTGCTGGCCAACGTGGTCTACACGCTGTTCTTCGCCGTAACCATCGTCTGTGCCGCCCGCGGCCTGTTCTGGTGGGCGAAGTGGCTGCGGGAGCGCCGGACGGCCGTCATCACCACCTGAGGCAGCACGCCGGCCGGTGCGGGGACAACGGTGTCCCCGCACCGGCCGCGTTCCCATGTCGTCCACAGTGGAGGATCCGTGGCAACCACCCAGCTGCGGACCGGCGTCACGCCGGGCCCGCACCTCACCCCCCGACGCGCCCGCAACGGCCGGGTCGTCCTGTTCAGCATCCTGGCCGGCATCGCACTGGCGGTGCTCTGGTCCTACGAGTTCGTCGACTCGGTCATCGGCGACAACGTCGCCAACAACCTGCTCGGCCACGACGCGAAGAAGACCGCCATCGCCGGCACCACCGCCGGCCTGGTCTTCGCGTTCGTGTCCGGGCTCGCCGGCACCTTCACCGCCTGCAACATCGCTATGGCGGCGTCCGTCGGCCCGCTGTCACAGGCCGGCGCCGGCCAGCGCGGCGGCCCGCTGCGGCGGCTCCTGCGCCCGCTCGGGTGGCTCACCGTCGGCATGGTGGCGGTGTCGGCGGTGTACGGCTTCGTCGGCGTCCTGCTCGGCGACCGGCTGCCGCAGCTGTCCACCGACAAGGTCGGCGACGTGCCGGTCCGGCTCCTGCAGTCCTCGGTCGTCTTCGGCCTCATCGGCCTCGCCCTGATCTACCTGGGCCTGGCCGCGCTCGGCGTCCTGCCGGACCTGTTCCGCGACCGGCCCACCGCCCGCGTCGTCGTCCTCGGCGGCCTCGTCGGCGGCTTCCTCATCGGCCGGCCGTACCCGTTGTTCAACAAGCTCTTCCACTACGCGGCGGACACCGACAACCCGCTCTACGGCTCGCTCGCCTTCGTGCTGCAGTCGGTGGGCAACGTCGTGTTCGTCGCGGCCCTCTTCGCCGTCGTCGTGCTCCTCACCCGGGGGCGCTTCCTGTCGTGGCTCGGCGCGAGCCCGCGGCGGGCCGCCGTGGTGACGGGCAGCCTGCTCGTCGCGCTCGGCGTGTTCAACGTCGTCTACTGGGACGTCCGCCTGCCGGCGATGTTCGGCATCGGATGGTTCCCCACCATGTGGTACAACGCCTGACCTCTCACGTCCCTTCGTGCACTCGGGGTCGCGTCCGCGGCCCCGAATACGACTTCCGCGGATGGTGACCCATGACCGTCGTCGTGCTCCAGGACCGCTGGCAGCAGACCCGCACCGCCGTCGCGGACACGGGCCGGCGCTTCGAGTCGCTGGTCAACTGGGCCCCCGACCCCGCGGCGATGGCGACCGCGGAGTGGTCCATCGCCGACTCCGCCGCCCACGTGCTGTCCATCGCCAAGCTGTGCCTGCTGCTGCTGGACCCCGACGCGCCGCCGCCGCCCGTGCCGGGCCTGCGCGAGCTGCTCTCCGGCACCAACGTGGACACCGTGGCGGACACCAACTCCCACGTCATGCGCCACCTCACCGAGCGCGACCCGAGGGTCGTCACGCGCGACCTGCGCACCGCGATCGAGCGCATCCTGCTCGTCACCCGCGACGCCGACCCGGCCTCGACCGTCACGTGGCTGGGCGACGCCCAGGTCACCGTCGCCGGCGTGCTCGCCCACCTCGTCAACGAGATGCTGGTGCACGGCTGGGACATGGCGCGCGCGGCCCGCCTGCCGTGGCCGATGCCCGACGCCGACGCCGCCCTGTTCTTCGAGCTGTTCCTCGTCGACATGATCCGCAACTCGTACGGCGCGCTGCTCAACGAGTCGGTCCGCATGCCGCGGCACCGCATCGCCGTCGAGTTCCGCTCGGTGCACACCCCGACGGCCATCCTGCAGCTGCACGAGGGCCGGGTGAGCGTCGCGCCGCCCGGCGACCCCTACGACGTCAGCCTGACCTTCCGCCCGGCGCGGTTCAACCTCATGCTCTTCGGCCGCATCAGCGCCCTGCGCGCCGCCGCCGGCCGGGACGTGGTCGTCGGCGGACCGCGTCCGTGGCGGCTGCGGTCGTTCCTGCGCGTCGTACACATGCCGAACAACGCCAAACCGTGAGGCTCAGGTCCGCACAGCAGCGGAAGCCAGCGTGACCCCGGAATCGAAGAATAGGTGCAGATCCGCTCATCCACGGAGGTTGCAATGGCATTCGAGCAGGACCGGACGCAGACCCATGCCGGGTGGAGCCAGGACCACACCGAGATCTACGATCTCGTCTTCCGCAGCCGCGGCAAGAGCTTCGAGGCCGAGGCCGACGACATCGCCGCGCACGTGCGCGCCCGCCACCCGGGCGCCACCACCCTGCTCGACGTCGCCAGCGGCACCGGCTCGCACCTGGTGCGCTACGCCCAGCTGTTCGAGCACGTCGAGGGCGTCGAGCTGGCCCCCGCGATGCGCGTCGTCGCCCAGCGCAAGCTGCCCGGCGTCGCGGTGCACGCCGGCGACATGCGCGACTTCGACCTCGGCCGCACGTTCGACGCGGTCGTGTGCCTCGGCAACTCGGTCGCGTGCATGGCCTCCACCGCCGAGCTCGACACCGCGATCGCCCGCATGGCCGCGCACGTGCAGCCCGGCGGGGTCCTGATCGTGGAGCCCGGCTGGTTCCCCGAGCAGTTCCTCGACGGCTACGTCGGCGGGCACCTGGTCCGCGAGCCCGGCCGGGTCATCTCCCGGGTCACCCACTCGACCCGGGAGGGCCTCGCCACCCGGGTCGAGATCCGCTTCACCGTCGCCACGTCCGAGGGCGGCATCAAGGAGTGGACCGACTACTTCTACATGAACCTGTTCACCCGCGAGGAGTACACCGCCGCGTTCGAGAAGGCGGGCTGCGCGGTGGAGTTCCTCGACATCCCGTGGCGGCTCGGCACCGACCCGCACAACGCGCCCGGCCTGTTCGCCGGCGTGCGCAAGTAGGGCAGGCGCCGTGACCTTCGTCGCCCCCCTGACCTCGCACGTGATGGTGGGGTTCATCGTCGGGCTGGGGGTGCTGCTGCTGACCGCGTGGCTGCTCGGCCGGCTCGCCGAGCGGTGCCGGATGCCGGCGGTGGTCGGTGAGCTCACCGCCGGCGTCCTCATCGGCCCGTCGGTGCTCGGCCACCTCGCGCCGGGCGTCACCGGGCGGCTCTTCACCGGCTCGCCGGAGCAGATGCACCTCATCGACGCCGTCGGTCAGGTCGGCGTGCTGCTGCTCGTCGCCGTCACCGGCACGCACCTGGACCCGTCGCTGCTGCGGCGGGTCCGTGCCACGGCGGTCACCGTCAGCCTCGGCGGGCTGCTGCTGCCCCTCGCCGCCGGCATCGCGCTCGGATACGTGCTGCCGGTGCCCGTCGTGCCGGGCGGCCCCGGCGACCGCACCGTGTTCGCGCTGTTCCTCGGCGTCGCGATGTGCGTGTCGGCGATCCCGGTGATCGCCAAGACCCTCACCGACATGCGCCTGCTGCACCGCAACATCGGGCAGCTCACGCTCGCCGCCGCGTTCATCGACGACGCCCTCGGCTGGCTGCTGCTGTCGGTGGTCGCGGCCGCCGCGACGGCCGGGGTCAGCGCCGGCACCGTGACGGCCTCGGTGCTGTACCTGGTGGGCTTCCTCCTCTTCGCTGCGACCCTCGGCCGGGTGCTGGTGCGCAAGGTGATGACGGCCATCGCGGACCGGCCCGCGGACACCCCGACGGTCGCGACGGCGGTCATCCTGGTGCTGTTCGGCGCCGCGACCACCCTCGCCCTGGGCATGGAGCCGGTCTTCGGGGCGTTCGTGGCCGGCCTGCTGATCACCGGGGCCCGCACCGCCCAGCCGAAGCTGGCCGGGCTGCGCACCGTCGTCACCGGGGTCCTCGCCCCGCTGTTCCTGGCCACCGCGGGGCTGCGGATGGACCTGACGGCGCTGGCCCGCCCGCAGGTGGCCCTGACGGCCGCGGTGGTGCTGGCGGTGGCGATCGTGGGCAAGTTCGCCGGCGCGTACCTCGGTGCGCGGCTGCGCAAGCTCACCCGCTGGGAGGCCCTCGCCCTCGGCGCCGGGATGAACTCCCGCGGCGTCATCGAGGTGATCGTGGCGCTGACCGGGCTGCGCCTCAAGGTGCTCGACACCGCCGGCTACACGGTGATCGTGCTGGTCGCGATCGTCACGTCGGTCGTCGCGCCGCCGCTGCTGCGGCACGCCATGAACCGCATCGCCGGCACCGAGGACGAGCGCCTGCGCGAGATCGACCACGACACGTGGAACGGCCTCACCCCGGTCAACGCCGCGCGGTCCGGCCCTGCACAGTCTACTGTGGAGCGAAAAGCGGACGACTAGTGTCCACAGAGGACCGCACAGCCAAGGATGCGGCCACGGACCTGGACGCCGGACGATGGTTGGCATGACCACCGGGATCCAGGACACCAAGCATCTGCTCGCCGGTCAGGACGTCGGCGACTACGTGGCGGCCTGCACGACACCGCCGGGGCAGGCCGTCACGGGGCTCATCGCCCGCGCCGGCGAGCTCGGCGACGAGGCCGGGATGATGGCGACCGCCGCGCAGGCGACGCTGCTGACGATGCTCGCCCGGCTGGTGCCGGCGCGGCTGGCCGTCGACATCGGCACCTTCACCGGGCTGTCCGCGCTCGCCCTCGCCGAAGGTGTCGGCGCCGGCGGCCGGGTCGTCACCTGCGACGTGTCCGACCGGTGGCTGCCCCTGGCGCGCGAACACTGGGAGCAGGCCGGGGTCGCGGACCGCATCGACTTCCGGCTCGGCGCCGCCGGTCGGACCCTCGCCGGGTTCGAGCCCGGCAGCGTCGACCTGGTCTTCGTCGACGCGGACAAGATGAGCTACCCGCGCTACCACGCGCTCGCGGTGCCGCTGCTGCGCCCGGGCGGGCTGCTCGTCGCCGACAACGTGCTGCTCGACGGCTGGGTCGTCGACCCGTCCCGGGCCGACACCCCCGCGCAGCGGCGGTGCGCCGAGACCCTGCGCGCCTTCAACGCCGCGCTCGCCGCCGACGAGCGCCTCGACGCCGTGATGCTGCCGCTCGCCGACGGGCTGACGATCGCGCGCAGGCGGTAGCGGGACGACGAACGGCGTGCACACCCGGTGGTGTGCACGCCGTTTCGTGTCGCCGTCGGTGTCTGTCGCTTGTGGACGCCGCTCAGCTCGTCAGCGCGACGACGGCCTTCGTGAACGTGGCCAGGTCCGGGTCCTCGAACAGCAGCCCGAAGTCGACGGTGACGCCGAGCTCGTCCTCCAGCCGGCCGACGATGCGGACCGCCGAGATGGACTGGCCGTGCAGCTCGAAGAAGGTCAGGTGCTGCCCGCCCTCGGGCATGCCGAGAACGTCCCGCCACACCTCTTCGACGCGCTGCTCGACGACGGACGGATCTGCCGCGCCAGTGTTCTGCACCATGGGACGTGCTCCTTCCAGGCAGGTGACTCCCCGCTCATCGTCGGCACCGCGGCCATCGACGCGCATCCTTCGAAATGCGCTGTGTGCGCCGCATTCCTTGAGAAGCAATCGATGTCCGCTGCGTGTGACGATTCGTCCGTCGTAAGGAGGACGCGATGAACGGATCGCCTGCCCGCTGGTGGGTGCTGGAGCACCTCGCGCCGGGCACCGCCGCACCGCGCGTCTGCCGCGGCTTCGACGTGAGCGGGCCCGTGGACGTCGACGCGCTGCGCGCCGCCTGGCTCGCGGTGTTGTCCGCGCACGAGCCGTTGCGCACCACTGTGACCGATGTCGATGCGTCACCGGTACCGGTGACCGCCGCCGCCGACCCCGCCTCGTTCGCGGTGCTCGACGCGCCCGCAACGCCCGCCTGGGACGGATTCCCGGCCCGCCTGACCCTGACGCGCACCGCGCCGGGCCGGCACCGCGTGACGGTCGTGCTGCACCGGACGGTCGCCGACGACGACACGATGGACCTCGTCGTCGAGGAGCTGTCGCAGCGCCTGGCCGGCGAGGCCCCGCCGCCTCCGCGCGCGGCGCCCCACCCCGGGTGGGACTCCGGCACGCGGCGCTGGTGGCAGGACACGGTCCGCCCCACGCCGCCGGTGAGCCACCCGCTCGGCCCGGACCGCGACACCACCCCGGTCGTGCCGGGCGGCGCCGTCGGCTTCGACTGGGGGCCTGAGGCCGCGGCCGCCGTCACGGGATTCGCCCGCGCCACCGGCACGACCCCGTTCGCCGTGCTCCTCGCGGCGCTGCAGTCGCTGCTGTGCCGCTACGACGGCGGCGACCTGGTCACGGTCGGCACGCCGGTCAGCGTCCGCCCCGCCGGTGCCCCGCGGGTCGCCGGAGCGTTCGACAACCTGCTCGTGCTCCCCGGCGACCTGGCCGGCGCGGACACCTTCCGGGCGCGGGTCCTGCGCGCCGCCGCCACCACGGACGCCTGCCTGGCGCGCCGCGAGCTGCCCTACGGCGAGCTGCTGCGGGCCCTGGACGCCTACGGCGACGCCCGCCCCGTGCCCCTGTGCGACGCGGTCCTGGCCGTGCGGGAGGCACCGGAGGCGGTGCTGCGCCTGCCCGGCGCCGAGGTCCGCCCGGCGCCGGCGGACACCGGCTGGGCGACGTGCGACCTGACGCTGACCGCGACCGTCGACCCGGCCGCCGGGCTCGCCGGCACGCTCGGCTTCCGAGGCGAGGAGCAGCGGGCCGCCGCGGCCGCGGTGCTCGAGCAGCTGCGCACCCTGCTGCTGGCCGCGATCGCGGACCCCGACGCCGACGCCGCGACCCTGCCGATGGACGCCGCGACGCCCGGCCCGCTCGCCTCGCCGGCCGCGTCGGACCCGCCCGCGGTGCCCGGTCCGGCGGCGGTGCCCGGCGCGCCGGCCCCGGCCGACCGGTTCGCGGACGCGCCCTTCGTGCACGAGGCGGTGCGCGCCGTCTCGGACCGCATCCCGGCCACGGTCGCGGTCGCGACCGAGGGCTCGTCCCTCGGGTACGGCGACCTGGAGCGCTCCGTCGCCGTCGTCGCGGCGCACCTGCGCGCGGCCGGGGCCGGCGGGCGGGCCGTCGCCGTGCGCATGGCGCCCGGCCCGCGCCAGATCGTCGCGTCGCTCGCCGCGCTGCGCGCCGGGGGGCACCTGCTGTGGTTCGGGACCGGCGACGCGGGCGAGCGCGGCCGCACCGCGCTGCGCGAGCTGCGCCCCGCGTGCCTGCTGGTCGACGGCGGCGCCGAGACCGACGCCCTCGCCGGCTGGTACCGCGCCGAGATCCACGGCCTCGTCCTGGACGTCGGCTCCCTGACGGCGGACCCGCCGCCCGGCGCCCCCGCCGCCCCGGTGGTGCGGCGGGACGCGATCGCCTACGTCGCCTACACGTCGGGCTCCACCGGCAAGCCGAAGGGCATCGCGCAGACCCACGGCGCGTTCGCGCAGTTCGCCGCGTGGATGGCCACGACGTTCGACCTGCGCCCCGGCGCCCGGGTCGCGCACTGGGTGGCCCCGGAGCACGACCCGAGCCTCTACGAGGCGTTCGCCACGCTGACCGCCGGCGCCACCCTGTGCCCCGTGCCGCAGCGGGTCCGCGTGCACCCCGAACGGTTCACCGACTGGCTCGCCGCCGAGCGGATCACGTTCCTGCAGACGGTGCCGAGCTTCGCCAAGGAGCTGCTGGCGCCGATGACCGCCGCGGCCGGGCGGCTCGGGGCGCTGCGGCACCTGGTGCTCATGGGCGAGGCGCTGCCGGCAGCCCTCGCCGACGGGCTGCGCGCCGCGCTGCCCGGGCTGCGTCTGTCCAATGTGTACGGACCGACGGAGACGGTCGCGGCGACGTGGGCGGCGATCGACGCGCCGGTCCGCGGCATGGCCCCGATCGGGCGGGCCATCCCCGGCCGCGAGGTGCTGGTGCTCGACGAGGCCGACCGGCCCTGCCCGGACGGCGTCACCGGCGAGGTCGTGATCCGCAGCCCGTACGTGGCGGACGGCTACGTCGGCCTGCCGCCGGGCCCGGCGTTCCGCCCGCTGGAGGGGATGGATCCCGGGACCGGGGTGTACCGGACCGGCGACCTCGCCCGGCGCCGGCACGACGGGCGGCTGGAGTTCCGCGGCCGCAAGGACTTCCAGGTGAAGCTGCTCGGCAACCGGATCGAGGTGGCCGAGGTCGAGGAGGCCCTGGCCCAGCACGAGTCGGTGGCCGAGTGCGCGGTCGTGCCGGCCACCGACGGCGACGGCCTCGTCGTCGGCCTGGTCGCCCACGTGGTGCCGGCGCCCGGGGCGGACCCGGCCGTCGCCGCCTGGCGCGCGCACCTGCGCCGGCGCTTCGGCGCCGCGCTCGTGCTGGTGCAGTTCGAACCGATGACCGGCCCCCTGCCGCGCAACGTCGCCGGCAAGGTCGACCGGTCCCGGCTGCCCGCCCGGCAAGGGCCGGGTGGCCGGGAAGCAGCCGCGGACCGCCCGTGGACGTGGGCGGAGACCGCGGTGGCGCAGCTGTGGCAGGACGTGCTCGGGGCCCCGCCCGCCGGCCCCGGCGCGTCGTTCACCGCCGCGGGCGCCGGCTCCCTGGACGCGCTGCGGCTCGCCGGGCTGATCCGCAAGCGGTTCGGCGCCGACGTGCCGCTGCAACAGTGCCTCACCAATCCCACGCTGACCGGACTGGCCACCGCGATCGTGGCCGCTGGCGCCCGCCAGGACGTCGCGGCCGGGCACCTGCCGCCGCGGCCACACCGAACCGAAGGAGAGTGCGTTGAATCAGCAGACTGAACAGGCCGTCGTGTTCGACGGCGAGACCCTCGACATCCCGGGTGTCAGGCGGGTCGCCGAGCAGCACGCGCCGGTCCAGGTCGCCGCCTCGTCGCTGGAGCGGGCCACCAAGAGCCGCAAGATGTTCGAGGACATCGTCGCGCAGGAGATCCCCATCTACGGGGTGACGACCGGCTACGGCGAGATGATCTACATGCTGGTGTCCACCTCGAACGAGACCGAGCTGCAGACCAACCTGGTGCGCAGCCACAGCGCCGGCGTCGGCCCGCTGTTCGCCGAGGACGAGGCCCGCGCCATCCTCTCCGCCCGGCTCAACGCCCTCGCCAAGGGCTACTCCGCGGTGCGCCCCGACGTGCTGGAGCGGCTCGCGCTGTACCTCAACCTCGGCCTCACGCCGGCGATCCCGGAGATCGGCTCGCTCGGCGCCAGCGGCGACCTGGCGACGCTGTCGCACATCGCGAGCACCGTCATCGGCGAGGGCTACCTGCTGCAGGACGGCAAGAAGGTCCCGACCGGGCCGGTCCTGCGCGAGCGCGGGATCGAGCCGCTGCAGCTGCAGTTCAAGGAGGGCCTCGCGCTCATCAACGGCACCTCCGGCATGACCGGCCTCGGCGCGCTCGTCGTGGGCCGGGCGATGACCCAGGTGCGCCAGCACGAGCTGGTGACCGCGCTGGTCATCGAGACGCTGCAGGGCTCCACGAGCCCGTTCCTGCCGGCCGGGCACGACATCGCCCGCCCGCACCAGGGGCAGATCGACACGGCCGCCAACATGCGCGCGCTGATGGCCGGCAGCCGGCTCACCGTCGAGCACGCCGACCTGCGCCGCCAGGTCGCCGACGCGGGCGAGAAGGCCGCCGGCGAGGGCAAGCTGCACACCGACGGGGTGCAGCGCACGAAGATCTACCTGCAGAAGGCGTACTCGCTGCGGGCGATCCCGCAGATCCTCGGCTCGGTGCGCGACACCCTGTACCACGCGACGAACAAGCTGGACATCGAGCTGAACTCGGCGAACGACAACCCGTTGTTCTTCGAGGGCCAGGAGATCTTCCACGGCGCCAACTTCCACGGCCAGCCGATCGCGTTCGTGATGGACTTCGTCACGATCGCGCTCACCCAGCTCGGGGTGCTGTCCGAGCGGCAGTCCAACCGGCTGTTCAACCGGCACCTGTCCTACGGCCTGCCGGAGTTCCTGGTCGCCGGCGACCCGGGGCTCAACAGCGGCTTCGCGGGCGCGCAGTACCCGGCGACCGCGCTCATCGCCGAGAACCGCACCATCGGCCCCGCCAGCACGCAGAGCGTGCCGTCCAACGGCGACAACCAGGACGTCGTCAGCATGGGCCTGATCTCCGCCCGCAACGCCCGCCGGGTGCTGCAGAACAACGAGAAGATCCTGGCCGTGGAGTACCTCGCGGCGGCGCAGGCGGTCGACATCTCCAAGCGCTACGACGGGCTCAGCCCCGCGGCGAAGGCGACCTACGACCACGTCCGCTCGCTCGTGCCGACCCTGGACCACGACCGCTACATGTCCGACGACATCGAGACGGTCGCCGCGGCGCTGGCCCGTGGCGAGTTCGTCGCCGCGGTCGCGGCCGCCGACGTCGAGCTGCGCTAGAAGGGCAACGATCATGACCTCTGAAACCTTCGACGTCGTGGTGGTCGGCGGCGGGCCGTGCGGCTCCACCGTCTCCACCCTGGTGGCGCAGCAGGGTCACCGCGTGCTCGTGCTGGAGCGCGAGCGGTTCCCCCGGTACCAGATCGGCGAGTCGCTGCTGCCCTCGACCGTGCACGGCATCTGCAAGCTCCTCGGGGTGACCGAGGAACTGGCCGCGGCCGGCTTCCCGATCAAGCACGGCGGGACGTTCCGCTGGGGCAGCAACCCCGAGCCGTGGACGTTCGACTTCTCGCTGTCGCAGAACTTCGCCGGCGACTCCTCCACCGGCTACCAGGTCGAGCGGATGAAGTTCGACAAGATCCTGCTCGACAACGCCCGGGCCAAGGGCGTCGAGGTGCGGGAGGAGTCGACGGTCGTCGACGTCATCGAGGAGGACGGCCGGGCCCGCGGGGTGCGCTACACCGACGCCGCCGGCGAGCGGCACGAGGTGCGCAGCCGGTACGTCGTGGACGCCTCCGGCAACACCAGCCGGATCCACGGCCACAGCGGCGGCAAGCGGGTCTACTCCGACTTCTTCCGCAACCTGGCGCTGTTCGGCTACTTCGAGGGCGGCAAGCGCCTCGACCCGCCGTACTCGGGCAACATCCTCGCGGTCGCCTTCGAGGCCGGCTGGTTCTGGTACATCCCGCTCAGCGACACCCTGACCAGTGTCGGTGCGGTGCTGCTGCCGGAGGAGCTGGAGCGCGTCCAGGGCGACAAGGAGAAGGCGCTGCTCGGGCTGATCGAGCAGTGCCCGCTCATCGCGGACATGCTGTCCGACGCGACCCGCGTCACGACCGGCGTCTACGGCGACATCCGGGTCCGCAAGGACTACTCCTACCTCCAGGAGCGCTTCTGGAAGCCGGGTCTGGTGCTCGCCGGCGACGCGGCCTGCTTCATCGACCCGGTCTTCTCCCAGGGCGTGCACCTGGCGACGTACGGGGCGCTGCTCGCCGCCAGGTCGCTGAACACGGCGCTGAGCGAGGGGACGGACATCCCCGAGGAGACCGTCTTCAGCGAGTTCGAGCACCGCTACCGCGCCGAGTACAGCCGGTTCCACGACTTCCTGGTCGCGTTCTACGACATGCACCAGGACGAGGAGTCGTACTTCTGGAAGGCGAAGAAGGTGACGGCCGAGACGACCCCGGCGGCGGAGTCGTTCGTCAACCTCGTCGGCGGCGGCGCCTCGCAGGAGGGCGCGCTCGTCGACCCCGAGACGTACACCGCTCGGGCGGAGGCGGCGCAGGAGCTGTCCGCGGCGATCGACCGCAGGGTCGAGGGCGCGGGCAACCAGGAGATCCTCAACACCTCGCTGGTCCGGTCGATCGTCAAGGAGGGCCACCAGATCCAGATCCAGGCGGCGCTCGGCCGCAGCGACCGCCCCACGCCGCCCGTGCGCGACGGCGGGCTGGTGCCGTCGGCGGACGGCATGCACTGGTCGCTCCCGACGCCGAAGGAGGCGTGACGATGACCGAGATCTCCGCAGGCGAGAGCGGTGGCGTCGAGCGCGCGCCGCTGTCGCTGCAGCTGGACTTCCTGCGCCTCATGGACGGCGGTGGGGGATGGGGCCCGTTCGGCCCCCGCTTCACCGTCGTGGCCGGGTGGCGGGTCGAGGGCGAGATCGACCTCGACACGCTGCACGGTGCGATGCACGACGTGGTCGCCCGGCACGAGACGCTGCGCACCAGGCTGGTGCTCGACCCCGACGACCCGCACCAGGAGATCCACCCGCCGTCGGCGCCGCGGCTCGTGATCAGCGACCTGGACCCCTCGGCCGAGGACCGTGACGCCGTCGCCGAGGCGTTCATCAACGCCATCGAGGAGGACGACGAGCTCGGCATCGACGAGATCCCGGGGCTTCGGGTGTACCTCGGCCGCTTCGACGCCAAGGACTCGGTGCTGGCCTACATGGCGCACCACACCGCGGTGGACGGCTACTCGGTGCACCTGGTGATGCGGGACCTGGCCGCGTTCTACGCCGCCCGCAAGGAGGGCCGGCCGGTCGACCTGCCGCCGGCCCGCCAGTACCGCGAGTTCGTCGCCCACCAGCTCGAGCACGCCGACGACGCCCAGTCGCGGGCGGCGCGGGCGTTCTGGCGGGAGGAGCTGGCGGGCGCGCGGATGACCCCGCTGGCCAACGACCGCCCCCGGGCCACCGGCGCGTACACCACCGGCTGGCACCGGTACATGTTCTCCGACGAGCTCGACACAGCGGTGCAGGAGTTCGCGCGGACCAGCCGCAGCTCCCCGTTCATGGTGCTGATGGCGGCGTTCCTGACGGTGCTGCGCGAGCGGACCGGCGAGACCGACCTGGTGGTGCCGACGTTCATGCCGGGCCGCGGGCCGGCGTGGACCGCCGACGTCATCGGCACGTTCTACAACTTCACCCCGCTGCGGGTCGACCTGTCCGGCTGCGAGACGTTCACCGACGCGGTCGCCGCGGTCCGCCGCTCCTGCCTCGCCGCGTACCGGCACGAGCTGCCGTTCCTGCAGCTGGCCGGGGAGGCGCCGGAGCTGATGGCCTCGGTCGTCACGCCCCGGGCCGCGCCCGTGGTCTTCCAGGTCATCCAGTCGCCCTTCATGCGCGGCGAGGACCAGGTCGCCGACCTGCGCTTCGCGGCGATCCGCCGGCGCACGATCAGCTCGGCGGCCGGGTCGCAGATCCCCGACGGGATGCTCGTCTCCGCGGAGCTGCACCCGGCGGGCGGCATCGGCGGGCGGGTCGGCTACACCGACATGTTCGACGAGTCGACCGTCGTGGACATCATGACGCGGCTCCGTGAGGTGCTGCGGACCGAGGTCGAGCGGGGCTGAACACACAGACGAGGGCCGCTGCGGATCCCGCAGCGGCCCTCGCTCATGCCCGGACGGTCCTGCCGAACTTCACCAGGCCGCGGATGAGGCCGCGGACCCACATGACGACGCCCACGCCGTACACCCCGAGCATCAGCACCAGGATCAGCACGAAGTCGAGCGGTGTGAGGTGGCTCCGCCCGCCGGACGTCCAGGTGACGAACTCGGTGACGACGGTGGCCATGATGGGCACGAAGACGGTCAGCAGCGTCATGACGGCGAAGCCGCGGCCGACGATGTAGAAGACCGAGTAGGTGCGGATCGCGGTGCGCTCGCGCCGGGAGATCCCGGACTGGTCGGTCACGTGCGCGCGCTTGCCGATGAGCCGCAGGACGCCGTTGCGCAGCATCGTCTCGGTGTCCGACATGAGGTTGCGGCAGTTGAGCGCGGTGGACACCAGGTAGTACAGGTCGGTGCGCAGGTAGAAGAAGCACTGGAAGAAGACCCGGAAGACGTAGCTCAGCAGCAGCGCGCCGACGAACTCGCGCCCGACGGGCGCTATCGCGATGACCCCGTGCCGGTCCGCGAACAGCGTCAGCACCAGCAGCGACGCGGAGACCAGGTCGACGATCGACCCGGCGAGGAAGGCCAGGAACAGCCGCCCCTTCGACGCCATCCGCAGCCCGCTGATGTCGGTCTGGGCCACCATCACGTACATCAGGTTGCTGATGCCGAGCGTCACGGGCACGCCGGCGGCGCGGGCGACGGTCGCGTGCGCGAGCTCGTGCAGGAACGTGGCGCCGAGCGTGAGCGCGAGCACGGTGAGGCTCAGCACGGCGAAGTTGCCGTGCGGGTACAGCAGCACCTCGGTGCTCGGGAACAGCGACAGGTCGGCCAGCATGATCGCCGTCGCGCCGCCGATGAGCAGCAGGCAGGCCGCCAGGACCGGCGCGCTGGTCAGCCGCCGGGCGACGGCCGGTGAGATCCAGTCGAGGCTGACCTTGCGCAGCCGGCGCCCCTTCGGCCCGTGGTGGTGCGGCTCCTCCCGCGGGCGGTCGCCGGCGATGGACCCCTCGACGAATCCCTCGATGAATCCCTCCGCGGTCATGACGGCGAGGAAGTCCTCCATGTCCGGGGTCTCGTGGTAGCGGGACTCGTAGCGGCGGGCCGCCTCGCCGACCGTGTCGCCGGCGGCGAGCCAGTCGAGCAGGTCGACCCCGTCTTTCGGCAGTGCGAGAAACGCGCCGCGGGACGGGTCGCCGATGACGACCTCGTCCCCTTCCGGGCGGCGCTGGAACGGCAGGACGGCGACGGTCGTGTCGGCGTTGTAAGGGGCGCGGAGCTGGGTCACTGGTCACTCCAATCTTGCGATTACTTTTCAGCACACCAATAGTGGGGAACCGGAACTTTCCCGGTCCCCCACTTGGTTTGATGCCGTTACCGTCCTGTTCAGACGGGGTCCGTGCCGGGGCACGCGGCGTTCGCGGTGATGTTGGCGCTGGTCTTGATCTCCTCCAGCTTGCGAACCTCGATCTTCTTCATTCTATTCACCTCCGTCCATTTCTCTGCTGGTTCAATACTGGCACTCCAGCGACGCTCCAGCTTCTTTCAAAATGCTCTCGTAGTCATCCGGTAACGCTGTGTGGTAATTGCCGATGGGGAATGTCCGCTGTCCAATTTCCGCACACGGAAACGCCCCGCCCCTCGGAGGATGAGGGGCGGGGCGCGGAAGGAGGATCAGATGTTGAGGCCGCCGTAGGAGAGCTTGCGCAGCTCGTCGAAGGAGGCGAGGTCCGGCGCGGTCCAGCCGTCGAGGTCGTACTCGCGCAGGCAGGCGTCGGCGAAGGCCTTGTACTGCTCGGTCTGGCCGCCGGCGATCTGCCCGTTGAGCAGCTCCACCCTGGTGTTCTCGTGGTTGCCGGAGTAGTTGCGCTCGTAGAGCTCGTGCCGACCGCCGAACTCGGAGCCGAACGCGTCCCACAGCAGCTTCATGACCTTCACCCGGTCGACGGCGTCGACGCCCTTCGAACCGCGCAGGTACTTGTCCAGGTAGGGGCGCACGGCCGGGTTCTTGAAGTCCTCGGCGCTGGAGTTGACGTAGATGAGCCCGCTGGCGATGTCCTGCAGCGCGATCTCGCGGATGCGCGGGTAGCCGATCTGCATGAACCAGCGGTACGCCATGCCGTACTGGGGATTCGGCTGCACCGCGCCGTCCTTCCACGGCACCGGGTTGCGGGCGGCGGCGTCCGACAGCCCCCAGAAGAGGTTGCGCCAGGCGAGGACCTCGCCGAGGCGGCTCTGCACGCCGCGGAAGCTGTCGGTGCCGGTGATCTCGACGGCCTTCAGCAGCAGGCCGGCGAGGAACTCGAGCTTGACCGCCAGGCGGGTGCAGCCGTGGAACGTGAAGCGTTCGGTGAACCCGGACTGGCCGGAGAACATCTGGACCTTGCCGAGGTCGCCGTAGACGAACACGTTCTCCCACGGGATGAGGACCTTGTCCAGGACCAGGATCGTGTCGTTCTCGTCGAGGCGGGAGGACAGCGGGTAGTCGAACGGACTGCCCATCACCGCGGCCGTCGCCGCGTAGGACGGGCGGCACAGCAGCTTCATGCCGGGCGCGTCCATCGGCACCGTCGCGATGAGCGCGAACTCCTTCTTGCGCACCGGCACCCCGTAGTGCGCGAGGAAGTTGTAGTGCGTCAGCGCCGACGCGGTCGCGACCACCTTCGCGCCGGACACCACGAGACCGGCGTCGGTCTCCCGCTCCACGTGCACGAAGACGTCCTCGACCTCGTCCGGCGGGCGGGACCGGTCGACCGGCGGGTGCACGATCGCGTGGTTCCAGTACAGGACCTTCTCCTGCGACTCGCGGTACCAGCGCCGGGCGTTGTCGCCGAACGGCTCGTAGTAGTCGGCGTTGGCGCCGAGGGTGCCGAGGAACGACGCCTTGTAGTCGGGGCTGCGGCCCATCCAGCCGTAGCTCAGCCTGGCCCACGCGGCGATCGCCTGCTGGTCGGCGACGAGATCCTCCGCGCTGCGCGGCGTCCGGAAGAAGCGGTGGGTGTAGCCCCGGCTGCCGGTGTCGGTCGGCGCGGTGAGCACGTCGTGCGTCGCCGGGTCGTGCAGGGCGTCGTAGAGCCGTGCCGTCATCCGGACCGGGTTGCGGAACGCGGGATGCCGGGTCACGTCGGCGACGCGCTCGCCGTACAGGTACACCTCCCGGCCGTCACGCAGCGACTCGACGTACTCGTCGCCGGTGAACGGCCGGGTCACGCGGGCGTCGCCGGCCGGGTCTTCCATGTCTGGCTCTGCGGCGGGCCCGGTTGCGG
Organism: Dactylosporangium sp. NPDC050588; assembly: GCF_040654975.1. NCBI lineage: Bacteria > Bacillati > Actinomycetota > Actinomycetes > Micromonosporales > Micromonosporaceae > Dactylosporangium > Dactylosporangium sp. NPDC050588. Next base: position 85,814 of record NZ_JBFAJA010000045.1, read on the forward strand.
GCTGGGACTCCATCGCACCGGCCCCTTACCAGGTGACGGGGAAGGACGTCAGGCGCGAGACGGTGAAGTCGAAGTACCAGGGGATCTCGGCCGTCGGCACCGCCGGGCGCAGCTTCGGCACGCGGTCGGCGAGGGTCCGCAGGACCACCTCGAGCTCCAGGCGCGCCAGGTTGTGCCCCATGCAGTGGTGCAGCCCGTAGCTGAAGGCGAGGGCGCCGGTCGGCGGGCGGGTGATGTCGAACTCGTCGGGGTGCGAGGTGACGCTCGGGTCGAGGTTGGCCGCGGCGCAGCTGAGCAGGATGCCGTCACCGGCCTTGATGGTGACGCCGCCGATCTCGACGTCGGCGGTCGCGACCCGCGACAGCTGCTCGACGAGGTTGACCGTGCGCAGGATCTCCTCGATCGCCCCCGGGACCAGGCTCGGGTCGGCGACCAGCGCCTCGTACTGGCCCTCGTGGTCGAGCAGGGCGAGCGTGCCGAGCGCGATGGCGCTGGTGGTCGTGACCGTCCCGGCCATGAGGATGGCCATCGCGAACGCGACCAGCTCGTCGCGGGACAGCTCGCCGCTGCGCACGTGGCTCGCGATGAGGTCGTCGATGAGGCCCTCGCCCGGCTCGGTCATCTTCTTGTCGACGAGCCGCTCCAGGTAGACGGTGAACTCCTCCCACGCCGCCTCGGCCTTCTCCGGCACCACCAGGTCGTGCATGGGCCCTTCGAAGAAGTCCCGCTCGGCGTAGGGCACGCCCAGGAACAGGCACACCACCATCATCGGCACCGGCGCGGCGAAGTCGGCGAGGAAGTCCGCCGGCTGCGGCTTGGCGAGCATCGCGTCGAGGCGCTCGTCGACGATGCGCTGGATGATCGGGCGCAGCGTCTGCACCTTGCGGTTGGTGAAGCTCGGCAGCAGCATCTTGCGCTGGCGGGTGTGCACCGGCGGGTCCACCCCGAACAGCACCTCCGGGAAGCCGCCCTCGACCTCCTGCGCCATCTCCTTGCTGGCCCGCATGTGCAGGTGGCTCTCGTCGATGACCGGGTAGTCATCCCAGGTCGCCATGCTCGACATCGCCGGGTCGGCGAGCAGCGCGCGGACCTCGGCGGGGCCGGTCACCAGCCAGGCGGTGCGGCCGTTGTACAGCCGGACCCGGATGATCGGGCCGGGCTCGCGCAGCTTCGCCGTGCCGGCCGACGGCTTGTACGGGCATTCGCGCTGCAGCGGATACGCCGGCGCCGCATCGGGCGCGACATCGGTCTCGGTCGAATGGGTCACCGTCATGGCATCACTGTCGTCCGAGGTCGCGGCGGCGTGCATCTCATGCCGTGCGCACCGGATGCACCTGGGCACAACAGGAGATGGGGCAGCCGGGGCCCGGGTGCGACGCTACGGACAACAGCAGGAGATCACACCGAGTCGAGGTGGTGCGCCGATGCGACCGTTCCAGGTTGACATACCCGAGTCCGAGTTGGACGACCTGCGCGGCCGGCTGGCCGCCACCCGGTGGCCCGACGCGGGGCCCGGCCCCGGCTGGTCGCGCGGCGTCCCGCTGGCATACCTGCAGGAGCTCGCCGAGTACTGGCGGACCGGCTTCGACTGGCGGGCCGCGGAGGCGAAGCTCAACGCGCACCCGCAGTTCGTCACCGAGATCGACGGCGCCACGGTGCACTTCATCCACGTGCGGTCCCGGCACGCCGGCGCGACGCCCATCATCCTGACCCACGGCTGGCCGGGGTCGGTGCTGGAGTTCCTCGACCTCATCGGGCCGCTCACCGACCCGGAGGCGCACGGCGGGACCGCCGAGGACGCGTTCCACGTGGTCATCCCGACGATCCCCGGGTTCGGCTTCTCGGGCCCGACCGGCCAGCCCGGCTGGAGCGTCACCCGGGTCGCCCGCGCGTGGGCCGACCTCATGCGCTCGCTGGGCTACGACCAGTACATCGCGCAGGGCGGCGACTGGGGCAAGGTCATCTCGCTGCAGCTCGGGCTCGCCGACGCGGAGCACGCCGCCGGGGTGCACATCAACATGCTCGTGACCTTCCCGCCGGACCCCGCCGCCGTCGCGTCGCTGGACGCCGGCGACCTGGAGCGGCTCGGCCACGGCGCGCACTTCGCCGAGGACGGCATCGGCTGGCAGAAGATCCAGTCGACCCGGCCGCAGACCCTGGCGTACGCGCTGACCGACTCCCCGGTGGGCCAGCTCGCCTGGATCGTCGAGAAGTTCTATGAGTGGACCGGCGCGGTCGAGCGGCCGGAGGAGGTGATCGACCGGGACACGATCCTGTCGATCGTCACCCTGTACTGGCTGACCGCGACGGCCGGGTCGTCGGCGCAGATCTACTACGAGACCACGCCGACCACCGGCGACTTCGTGGCGACCTGGGGCGGCCCGTGGAACCTGGCGATGCCGGTCGCCGTCGCGGTGTTCCCGCACGACGCGACCCGCCCGATCAAGACCTTCGCGGAGAAGGCCCTGCCGACGCTGACCCAGTGGACGGAGCACCCGGACGGCGGGCACTTCGCGGCGCTGGAGCAGCCGGAGGCGCTCGTCGCGGACATCCGCACGTTCGCCCGGACCCTGCGGTGATCCTGCGCTGAGGACTCGGTGGGCCGGTCGGCCTCGGCGGCCGGTGCCACCTGAAGGTTCGTGCCCCGGCCCGAAGACGGGCCGGGGCACGAACGGTGTGTGGGCTAGGCCGCGACGGGCAGCGCCGCCTCGTCCCACTGGTGGGAGTAGAACTCGAAGACGAGCGCCTGCCCCTCCAGGGCGACCTGGAGCTCGGCGACGGCGCGGCGCACCGCGGCCCGCACCGCCGGCACGTCGACCTCGGCGAGGCCGTGCAGGGTCCGGTAGCACTCCAGCAGCTGCTGCTCCTGCGGTCCGGTCAGTTCACCGCTCATCGTGGAACCTCGCTCCCTTCAGCTCGAACCGCGGCAGGCTGCCGGGCTCGACGATCTCGACATCGGGCCGGATGCTGCACTCACGCTTGACGGTGTCGGCGATGCGCGCCGCGAGCGTCGTCACGTCGGCGCCGGGCACGTCGGCGGGCTCGACCCGCAGGACGACGGTGTCGAGCCCGCGGACGGTGCGCAGCACCGTCTGGAACTCCCCGACCTCGTCGAAGCGCCGCAGCACCTCCTCGAACATGACCGGCTCGACCGACACGCCGCGGATCTTGCGCATGTCGTCGGCGCGGCCGAGGATGCCGCCGTCGAACCAGTCCCAGCTGCGCCCGCAGGCACACTCGTGCCACGGCCGGCGGATCACCAGGTCCTCGGTCCAGTGCCGGAACAGCTGCATGCCCTCCCGGCCGATCCCGGTCGAGACGCGGACCCCCTGCTCGCCGTACGCGACGGGCTGCAACGTCGCGGGGTCGAGCACCTCGTCGATGACGGTGGACTCCATGCTGTGGCAGCCGCCGCGGTTGGCCCGGCACTCGAACATGTTGGTGGTGCCGAGCTCCGTGGTGCCGGCGGCGTTGAACACCTCGGCGCCGAAGCCGTGCGCGATCGCCTGGGTGGTCGCCTTGGACCGGGCCTCGCCGCCCGCCATGATGATCTCCACGTTGGCGTCGCGGGCCAGGTCGACGCCCATCTCCTTGGCCGTCTCGATCAGCCGCAGCGCGTAGCTGGGGGTGCAGCCCAGCACCGACACCCGCTGGTCGATCATCAGCTTGATGCGGGCCTGCGAGTCGAAGCCGCCGGCCGGGATGACCGTGGCCCCGATCCGCTCCAGGGCGTAGTGCATGCCCCAGAACCCGACGAACATGCCGTAGCCGAACGCGACCATGCCGCGGTGGTGCTCGCGGACCCCGAGCGCGTACAGCGCCGTGGCGTACACGTCCGCGCACCAGGTCCAGTCGCGGATCGTGTCGAACGAGCGCACCGGCGGGTTGCCGCTGGTGCCGCTGGTCTGGTGGTGCCGGATCGCCAGCGCCGGGTCGGTCGACGGCAGCGTCCCGTACGGCGGCGCCACCTCCTGCGCGGCGATGAGGTCCTTCTTGTACGTCAGCGGCATCCGCGCGAAGTAGTCATCGAGCGAGCCGATGCCCGCCGGGATCCGCTCACTCCAGAACTCCGAGCGCTGGGCGTGCTGCAGGGCGACCTGCAGCTTGCGCCACTGCCACTCCCGCAACTGCGGCCGGGGCATCGTCTCGGTCCTGCGGTTCCAGTATTCGCCTCCCATGGGTGGCTCCCTCGCCCTCGATTGATCTTCATCGTTCATCGTTGGGCGCGGCGCCGGGCCGTGCATCTTGCTGCGTGCGCGCCTTGCCGCGGGCGGCGCGCGCATCTCGCTGCGTGCCGCGTTCGTCGCGGGCGCCCGTCCCCGGCGGACGCCGGCGCTTGACGATCACCGCACGTTGCAAGATGCGGCGGCGGGCGGCCCCGAACGACGCTCGAAGCCACGTCCCGTGCCACTTCGAGGAGGCGCCACCCATGGAGCCGAAGATCGTCGCGATCAACGGATCGGAGCGCGACGGCAACACCGCCGGCGTCCTGCGCCACGCGGCCGCGGTGGCCGCGAACCGCGGCGCGGCGTTCGAGACGATCGACCTGCGCGACCTGCGGATGCTGCGGTGCGGCCCGTGCGGCGACTGCAACGACCGGCCGATCCGCTGCGAGCAGACCGACGACATCCCGGCCGTCGTGGACAAGATGATCGCCGCCGACGGGATCATCTACGCCGCGCCCGTGCACGGGTTCGGCACCTCCAGCCTCATGCAGACCTTCATCGAGCGGGCCGGCGTGGGCTACCTGCGCTTCGACCGCCCGCTGTCGAACAAGGTCGCGGGCGTCATCGCCGTCGCCCGCCGGTACAACAACAGCGACGTGACCGGTCAGCTCATGGCCAACGTCCTGCTCAACCGGATGATCGTCGTCGGCAGCGGGTTCCCCGCCGAGGTGCAGGCGCTGCACAAGGGCGACTACGCCAACGACGAGGAGGGCCTGACCAACGTCACCCGCATGGTCGAGCGGATGGTCGACATGATCGAGCTGCTGAACAACTACCGCGAGCTCACCGGCCGGGCCGACGTGCTCGACGTCGGCGACCGCAACGAGCGGGTCGGACTGGCCCTCGACGAGCTCAGGGCGAGCCTGTGACCGCCGCGACCACCACCGCGGGGGTCCGGCTGCCGGCCGGCTTCCGGGCCCGCTACGACGACCTGTCGGTGCGGTACTACGCCGGCGCGCTGTCCGAGACGGACCTGCGCGCCTGGCACGACGAGCGGCTGACGACCGTGCTCAAGCACGTCACGACCCGCTCGCCGTTCTACCGCAGGCACCTCGCCGGGATCGTCGTCGACGCCGTCACCACCTCGACCCTCGCCGCGCTGCCCTTCACCACGAAGGAGGACCTGCGCCGGGAGATGTACGGGGTGCTGTCCGGCCCGATGTCCGAGGCCGCCATCTACTACGAGACGACGGGCACGACCGGCGCCTCGACGCCCTGCCCGCGCGGCCCGAAGGACATCCTGACCAGCAACCGCGCCGTCGAGCAGTCGTGGCGCCGGCTGCTGCGCCACCGCTTCGGCGACCGCATGCCGGTCATCGGGCTCATGGGTCCGTCGGAGCTGTACGCGTTCGGCGACGTGTTCACCGCCGTCGCGGAGTCCGTCGGCGCCTGCCACGTCAAGATCTGGCCGGAGTCGCCGCGGGTCGGGTTCCGCAAGGCGCTGCGGCTCATCGAGGAGCTCGGCGTCGAGGTCGTCGTCTGCGCGCCGGCGCTGTGCCTGAGCCTGGCGAAGGCCGCCCTGCACTACGGGTACGACCTGCGCCGCCTGCCGATCAAGATGTTCCTCGTGCTCGGCGAGATCTGCACGCCGCAGCTGCGGGCGAACGTGTCGTCGCTGTGGCCGGACGCGACCGTGTACCCGACGCTGTACGGCTCCCAGGAGGCGCTGTGCATCGCGACCGGGGCGCACACCGGCGAGATGCACCTGGCCGGGCTCAACTACATCGCCGAGGTCGTCGACCCGCGGACCGGCGCCTCGCGGGGCCCGTTCGGCGAGGGCGAGCTCGTGCTGACCATGCTGGTCGACGGGATCAAGCCGCTCATCCGGTACCGCACCGGCGACCTCGTCAGGGTCCGGCCCGGCCGGCCGGACGCGCCGCTGCCGGGGCCGGTGGTGGAGGTGCTCGGCCGCGCCGCCGACCGGATCCGGGTCGGCGCCGCGGACCTGCAGCCCGCCGAGCTGGAGGCGCTCGTCCTCGAGGACGTCCGGGGCTGCCTCGGCTACCAGATCGTGCTCGACAACGACGGCACCCAGGACACCGTCACCGTCCGGCTGGACCTGGTGCCGGCGCTCGCCGGCGACGCCCCGGCGATCGGCGCGGCCGTCGCCGCCCGGCTGCGGGAGCGCACCGGCGTGCGGGCCGGCCTCACCGTGGAGGCCGACCTCGACCCGGTCACCAGCACCGGCTCGTTCGTGAGCTGGAAGGCGGCACGGATCCTGGACAACCGCACGGCACCGGACGCCGCGGTGCTGGCCGCCCGGGAGGTTGCGCACCGCTACGCGATCACGACGTGAACGGGGACTTCGATGCCTTCTTTGTCTGATCAGGTACGCGTACACACCCGGCGGCACCGGATCCTGAGGCCCGGCGCGCTGCCCGCGTGGTCCGCGCTCGCGGCGCGCTTCGGTCCCGGCGAGGTCTACCTGCTGGAGTCGGCGACGGGTCCGGGACAGGACGCCCGGCACGAGTTCATCGGCTTCGGCGAGCTGCTCACCGTCTCGGTGACCCGCGGCGCCGTGCACGTCGGCGGCGTCCCGGCGCTGCGCGACGCGGTGCTGGACCGCACGCGCGGCCTGCTGGTCGCCGACGGCGACACCCTGCGGCTGCCCGCCATGACCGACCTGTGGCCGTTCCTGCGCGCGGTGCAGGGGACGTTCGACGCGGAGGGCTCCGCCTCGCGGTTCAGCTTCGGGTTCCTCGCCTACTTCGGCTACGACGCGGTGCGGTACATCGAGGAGCTGCCGTACCTGATCGAGCAGGAGCCGTCGCTGCCGGACGTCCACCTCGTGCTGTACCGCGGCTGCCTCACCCACGAGGTCGGCGCCGTCGAGTCCGAGCTGCTGCTGTTCGACAGCGACGCCTGGCCGGCGCTCCCCGACGACATCGCCGGGCTGCTGGCCGGCGCCCCGCCGGTGGACCCGCCCCGGCTCGCCGAGGTGACCGGGTGGAGCGACGACACCGCCCGCGAGGACTACCTCACGACCGTCGAGGCGTGCCTCAAGCACATCGCGATCGGCGACATCTACCAGGTGCAGATCGGCCACGAGCTGACGGTCCGCACGCCGACCCCGCCGCTGGACGCCTACCAGCGGCTGCGGGAGCGCAACGCGTCGCCGTTCATGTACCTGACGGCGCTCGGCGGGCACACCCTCGTCGGCGCGAGCCCGGAGCTCTTCGTGCGGGTCGAGGACGGCAACGTGCTGATGCGGCCGATCGCGGGCACCGTCCCGCGCGGCGGCCCCGACGGCGACGAGGCGGCGGCCCGGCGGCTGCGCGCCGACCCCAAGGAGCTCGCCGAGCACACGATGCTGGTGGACCTGTGCCGCAACGACGTCGGCCGGATCTGCCGGCGCGACACCCTGGACGTGCCGGAGCACTTCAGCATCGAGCGGTACTCCCACGTGCAGCACCTGGTGTCCACCGTCTCCGGGCAGGCGGAGGAGCAGGTCGACAGCTACGACATCATCCCGGCGCTGTTCCCCGCCGGCACGATGACCGGCGCGCCGAAGATCCGCGCCATGGAGATCATCGAGGCGATGGAGCACAGCCGGCGCGGCCTGTACGGGGGAGCCCTCGGCCTGATCGACGTGGGCGGCTACCTGAACATGGCCCTGTGCATCCGCACGCTGATCCACCACGACGGCGAGTACCGCACCCGGGCCTCGGCGGGTGTCGTCGCCGACTCCGACGCCGGGCGGGAGTGGACCGAGACGCTGGCGAAGCTCAGCGCCGCCTTCTGGGCGGTCACCGGCCGCGAACTGTTACAGGAGGACTGACATCGTGCGGGTGCTCGTCGTCGACGCGTTCGACAGCTTCGTCTACATCATCCGGCAGTACCTCATGTCGGCCGGCGCCGAGCCGATCATGGTGCGCTCCAACGCGCTGCGGCTCGACGAGGTGCGTGAGGTGCGGCCCGACTCGATCCTGCTCGGCCCGGGCCCCGGCAGCCCCGACGACTCGGGGCACGTGGACATCGTGCGGGCCTTCGCCGGGGAGGTCCCGATCCTCGGCGTCTGCCTGGGGCACCAGGCGATCGGCCGCGCCTACGGCGCGACGGTCGTGCCCGCCGAGCACCTCATGCACGGCAAGACCAGCCGGATCCGGCACGACGGGCGGCGGCTCTTCCGCGGCATGGCCGACGACTTCCACGCCACGCGGTACCACTCGCTGGTGGTCGTCGAGGAGACGGTGCCCTCATGCCTGGAGGTCAGCGCGCGGTCCCTCGACGACGGCTACATCATGGCGATGCGGCACCGGTGGCTGCCGGTCGAGTCGGTGCAGTTCCACCCCGAGAGCATCTGCACGCAGAACGGGGCGCACCTGCTGAACAACTTCGTGAAGTTCTGCTCGACGTTCCCTTCTTGGCGGTACGACGTGGCCCGCCAGCTGGAAGCCGCGGCGTAGAGAGCGCATTTGTGAAGATGTCCGGTCCATGTGCCCCCCGAACAATGGCTGCGAGGGCCTCGTCGTTGCGGTGACGCGGCTTCGAACGAGGAGGGGACATGGCAACACATACGCAAGGCCCGGAGGTGAAGGCGACCCGGCGCGAGTGGCTCGGGCTCGCCGTCCTGGGGTTCCCGTCGATGCTCGGCATGATCGACATCAGCGTGCTCTTCCTGGCGCTGCCGAACCTGACGGCCGACCTCGACGCGAGCGCCAGCCAGCAGCTGTGGATCGGTGACATCTACGGCTTCCTCAGCGCCGGCTTCCTGGTCACCATGGGCACGCTCGGCGACCGCATCGGCCGGCGAAAACTGCTCGTCATCGGCGCCACCGCGTTCGGCCTGGTGTCGGCCGTGGCGGCGTTCGCCACCACGCCGGAGATGCTCATCGTCTGCCGCGCGCTGCTGGGCATCGCCGGCGCGACGCTCATCCCGTCGACGCTCGCGCTGATCACCCAGATGTTCAAGAACCCGAAGGAGATGGGCATCGCGATCGCGGTGTGGGCGTCGGCGCTGACGCTCGGCGTCGCCCTCGGCCCCGTCGTCGGCGGCGTCCTGCTGCAGTGGTTCTGGTGGGGCTCGGTGTTCCTGATCGGCCCGCCGGTCATGCTGCTGGTCGTCGCGACCGCCCGGGTGCTGCTGCCGGAGTTCAAGGACCCGAACGCGGGCCGGCTCGACCTCTTCAGCGTCGCGCTCTCGCTGCTGGCGATCCTGCCGGTCATCTACGCGTTCAAGGAGCTGGCCGCGCACGGCTGGACCGCCATCGCCGTGGTCACGCTCGTCGGTGGCCTGCTGTTCGGCACCCTGTTCGTCCAGCGCCAGCGCAAGCTCGCCGACCCGCTGCTCGACGTCCGCCTGTTCAAGATCAAGGCGGTCAGCGGCGCGCTGGTCCTGGCCCTGCTCATCGGTGCCGTCCAGGGCGGCGCCGGCTTCTTCCTGGCCCAGTTCCTGCAGGTCGTGGAGGGCCGCAGCCCGCTCAGCAGCGGCCTGTGGATCCTGGTGCCGACCTTCGCGCTGCTGATCGGCATCGGCATGAGCCAGGGCATCGCGCAGAAGGTCCGCCCCGCGTACGTCGTGGCCGGCGGCGCGGTCATCGCCGCCATCGGCATGACGGTGCTCAGCCAGCTCACCGTCGCGGCCGGCCTGGCCATGCTCATCGTCGGCTTCAGCATCGTCTTCTTCGGCGTCAGCCCGGTCGGCCCGGTGGTCAGCCAGCTGGTCGTGCCGGCCGCCCCGCCGGAGAAGGCCGGCTCGGCGTCGTCGCTGCAGACCACCAGCGGCGACCTGGGCGTCGCGGTCGGCATCGCCACCATGGGCAGCATCGGCGCGGCCGTCTACTCCCGCGAGATGGTCGTCCCGCCGGAGATCGCCGGCACCCCCGCCGGCGACGCCGCGGCGGAGACCGCGGACGGCGCGCTCTTCGTCGCGCAGTCCCTGCCGGGCGCGGTCGGCGACGCGCTGGTCGCCGCGGCCCGCACGGCCTTCACGACGGAGCTCAACACGGTGGCCGCGGTCTGCGGCGTCGTCTTCCTCGGCCTGGCGGTCCTGTCGGTGGCCACCCTGCGCGGCGTGCCCCCGATGGCAGGCCAGGGCGGCGGCCACGGCCACGGAGCCCCGGCCGACACGGTCGAGGACACCCCCGCCCCCGACACCGAGAAGGTCCAGCCCGTCTGACGCTGTTTTCGGTCCCGAACGGCGGCCCGGCACTCTCCAGTGCCGGGCCGCCCTGTCCCGTTTCTCCGCTCGCCGCTCCGACCCCGTTCCGCGGCCGTGATCCAAGTCGCGTGGTGGTCGTCCGGGCGGCCAGGACCGTCCTTCGATCTTCGCGCCCGCGGAGTCATGCCGGGTTGCTGCCGGCGATTCCGCATCGCCGTTGGGTTCGTGGCCTGTGCCGCCGTTGTGGGTCGTCGCCGTGTGATCCAAGGCGCGGGGTGGTCGTCCAGGCGGCCAGGACCATCCTTCGATCTTCGCGGTTCGCGGCGCGGCTTGGTTGCGGTCCGTGCCGGTGTCGCGGTGCTGTTCCCCGGCCACCGTTCACCTGGTCCGGCGCCGTCGAGGGCATCATCTGGTGCTTCGCGTCAGTGTTGGCATGTGGCGTCGTTGCGGGGCGTTGCCGGTGCCGCGTGATCCAAGGCGCGGGGTGGTCGTCCGGGCGGCCAGGGGCGTCCTTCGATCAACGCTGAGCCGGGGGCAGGGGCTGGCACGCCGGGGCAGGCTCGTGGGTGGGGAAGGCAGGCGAAGCCGCCCCGCCTGGGGGAGGCGGGGCGGCTTCGGGGGGAGGGGAGGAGCGGTCAGGCGGCCAGGCGTTGGCGCAGCGGGCGGCAGGCGGTGCGGATGATGTCGCAGATGCCGGCGATCTCCGCCGGGCCGATCGAGGTGCCGGTCGGCAGGGACAGGACGCGGTCGCACAGTGCCTCGGTCCGCGGGAGCGGCAGGGGCGTGTGGCGGGCCCGCTTCGAGCGGTACGGCTCGATGTCGTGGCAGCCGGGGTAGAAGTACTTGCGGGACAGGACGTTGTGCTCCAGGAGCAGGTCGTGCACGGCGTCGCGGGCGTCGGTCTCGATGACCACGTACTGGTGGTTGGCCCGCTCGCCGGGGGCCTGCCGGCGCAGCGTGACGCCGGGGACGCCGGCCAGGCCGTCCTGGTAGAGCATGGCGTTGCGGCGGTTCACGTCGATGAAGTCCTGCATCGACTCGAGGGACGTGAGGCCCATCGCGGCCGACGCCTCCGTCATGCGCCCGTTGATGCCGAGGTACGTCTGCTCGCGGTGCTCGTCCAGCCCCAGGTTGCGCATCGCCCGGGCGGCCTCGGCTAGGTCGGGGTCGTTGGTGACGATGGCGCCGCCCTCGAAGCTGTTGAGGTACTTCGTGGCGTGGAAGCTGAAGATCTCCGCGTCGCCGAAGCCGCCGATCGGCCGGCCGTGGTAGGTGCAGCCGAGTGCCTGCGCGGCGTCGAACAGCAGGATCAGGCCGTGCTGGTCGGCCAGGGCGCTGAGCTCGTCGATGTGGCAGGGGCGGCCGAAGACGTGCACACCGATGATGGCCTTGGTGCGCGGGGAGATGAGCCGCTCGACGTGGTGCGGGTCGAGGGTCACGGTCTCGGTGTCGACGTCGGCGAAGATGGGCACCGCGCCGATCCACTCCATGGCGTGCGGGGTGGCCGGCGAGGTGAACGACGGCACGATCACCTCGTCGCCGGGCCCGATCCCGGCCGCCTTCGCCGCGATCTGGAGGCCGACGGTCGCGTTGGCGACCGGGACGCAGTAGCGGGCCTGGGCGACGGCCGCGACCTGCGCCTCGAACTCCTGCACGAGCGGCCCGTTGTTGGCCAGCCAGAGGCGGTCCAGGGCGCCGTTGATCCGGTCGAGGAAGCGGCCACGGTCACCGACGTTCGGCCGGCCCACGTGGAGGTGCTCAGCGAACAGCGGCTGCATCGCTCACCGGCCCTTTCGGAAGGAGACGAGGCCCTCGAAGATCTTGACGACCTGCGCGGGCGCGGGGGTGGCGAGCCAGGTCTCGTAGATGTCGTTGGCGCCGTCCTGATAGACGCCCTCGCCGGCGACCTGGAGGATCAGCTTGCCGATCTCCTCGACCGTCAGTGTGCGGTGGTTGAGCCGGGCCCCGGCGTGGTTGGTGATGACGTACTCCGACGTCCAGGTCGCCTCCAGCTTCTTCGCCGGCACGATCCACTGGGTCGTCTCGACCTCGGTCTCCTCGCGCACGCCGAACTCCCGGCCGATCGTGTACGTGGGCGCCTCGACCTTCTCCTGCCGCATGAGCACGGACTCCTCGGTGTCGCAGACGAGCTGCGGCACCCGGAAGGCGCGGCTGGCCGCGAAGGTGCCCATGCCGCCGTGGTGGATGATCGCCGAGCAGGTCGGCAGGAGCTGCGTCAGCGGCAGCCAGTCGACCACCACGACGTTGTCCGGGATGGACTCCAGGCCCTGCAGCTGCAGGGAGTTGAGGGTGGCGATGACCTCGATGTCCAGGCCGGCGACCGCCTCGAGGATCTTCGGGGTGCGGTCCCAGTCGCCGGGGACGAAGCGGCGCGTCGACTCGCCGAGGGTCAGCGCGACCCGCGGGCGGCGCGGCGGCTCGTTCAGCCACGCCGGCACGGTCTGCGCGCCGCTGTAGGGCTCGTACCGCATCCGCACGACCTTCTCGGTGGTCGGCGGCCCGAAGCGCTCCGGCATCGGGTCGAGCGTCCACTGGCCCAGCATCAGCTCCCGGTCGACCTCGAGACCGTAGATCTCGGCGATCGGGCGCATGACGTCGGCGAGCGGGTTGGCCGACAGGCCGGCCGCCACGAGCTCCGCGGCGTGCTCCTCCAGCCGGTCGACGCTCCACGCGATCTCGTCCGGGCCGAGCATGAAGCGGGCGTGCGCGGCGCCGCTGGCCGCCGCCGCCACCGGGCCGGCGTAGAACAGCTCGTCCCACAGCACCAGGTCGGGCTTCCACGCGCGGGCGAAGGCGACCAGGTCGGCGCACTCCGGCAGGTCGGTGCGCACGTAGTCGGCGATCGGGTTGAGCAGGTACTGGTAGAAGGTGATCCAGTGTTCGCGCTCGACGGCGTCCAGGCCCATGACGTCGGCGTAGCGCAGCACCTCGGCGGCCTCGGCCGGCCGGCGTGCGTCGTCGCGCAGCCGGGCCTCGTGCGAGTCAGGGTCGCCGAGCGGCACGGGGGTCAGGCCGGTCGCCGCGATCTGCGGCATGAAGCCGGCATGCGACGCCACCCGGACCTCGTGCCCGGCGCTTTGGAACGCCCATGCCAGCGGCACGATCGGCAGCAGGTGCGCGACCGAGGGGTACGGGGTGAACAGGACTCGCATCGGGAACTCCTTCGTGGGGCTAGGCGGCGGGGGCGAAGACGCGCAGCGCCTAGGCGGCGCGGGCGAGCTTGGGAGCGCCCAGGACTCGGCGCATCATGGTGGGGCGCATGAGCGCGGTGGGCGGGTCGACGAGGCCGGCCACCCGGAAGAACGCGGCGGTGACGGTGGGGTCGGTGACGGCCGCGGCGTGCAGCCGGGCCATGTACGCGTTGCCCATCCGCACCTGGAAGGTGCGGTCGCCCTCGACGCCGGGGAAGCCCAGGTCCGCGCCGGCCGAGATGGTCCAGGACGCGTCGACGACCTTGGCGATCTCGCGGAAGAAGCGGCGCGCGTCGGGCATCGAGCCGTGCGCGAGCATGTTGCGCAGCGTCCACGCCTCCAGCGCGGCGACCGTCATGCCCTGCCCGTAGACGGGGTTGAAGCTGCACACGGCGTCGCCGAGCACGAGCAGGCCGGCGGGGAAGGCGCGCATCAGCTCGTACCGGCGCCGGACGCTGGCGGGGAACTTGAACGTCACCGGGTCGTCGAGCGGCTCGGCGTCCTGGATCGCCTCGTAGATCTCCGGCGCGGCGAGCGTCTTGGCGAACGCCATGAAGCCCTCGGGGTCGGTCGGCGGGTGGTCGCCGAGGATGCCGGTGAGCGACAGCTGTGACGAGCCGTCGGCCAGCTTCGGGAAGAACGCGCCGCGCGGGTTCGCCGGGCTGGCGACCGGGTTGATGGACAGGTCGGTGCCGTAGGGGTCGTTCTTCAGGCGGAAGTGCCGGGTGGTGTACGCGAGGTCCACCTTGACCTTGTCCTCGGCCGGCCGCCCGTAGCCGAGCTCCTCCAGCCACGCCGGGGTCCGTGAGCCGCGGCCGGTGCTGTCCACGACGAGGTCGGCGTCGAGCGTCGCCGCGATGCCGAAGTCGTCGCTCTGCACCCGCACCCCGGTGACGCGGCCGCCGGCGCCGGTGACGAGCCCGTTGATGGAGAACCGCTCCATGAAGTCCACATTGGACAGCGCGGCGACCCGCGCTCGAACGTGCGCCTCCAGCTGCGGCCGGGTCGCCGACACGCTCAGCAGGTCGGCGCTGCCCGGGGCGAGCCGGCGCCCGTTGAAGTACCAGCGAAGGTTGCCGGCGATGTCGCCGGCCGGGATGCCCGCGTCGATCAGCTCCTGGCGCAGCCCCGGGAACAGCTCCTCCAGGATCTGCTGCCCGCGGGCCAGCAGTGCGTGTGCGTGCCGCGCGTGGGGCACGCCGCGGCGCGGCCGGTCCACGCCCATGAGCGCGTCACGGTCCACAATGGACACCTGTCTGAACGACTCGGCCAGGACGCGGGCGGTGAGCAGCCCGCCCATGCCTCCGCCCAGCACCACGGCACGGCCTCCGACATGATCGGCCACAGCGGGTCACCTCCTGCAATCGCCGGGCAATTTCGTCCAAGTAGCGTCACACCGCCGCGCGGCGGGCCGCATCTCCTGAAATGCGTGCCGCCGGGGGCGTCACGGCTCGGCACGGCGGGAGATGCGGGCGGCCCCCGCTGCGGCGACAGTGCGGTGTGAGCGGTGCAGCGGTGACGGAGGGTCCCGGGCTCGCCCTGGTGTGCGTCTATGAAAGGAGATCGACGATGACCATCTCCGAAGCGGCCTCGGAACAGACCGGCGTTGCCGCCGTCCCCGCGCTGGAGGAGCCGACCCGTCGCGTCACCGGACGGTGGATCCTGCTGTGGTCACTGGCCAACTTCATGCTGTCCGGCCTCGTGTACGGCGCTGCCTCGGTCGTCGGCCCGCAGCTGGCCGAGCGGGTCGACCCGGCCGGCAAGGTCGGCATGTTCGCCCTCGCCGGGGTGCTGACGGGGCTCGTCGCCCTGCTCCTCAGCCCGCTGTTCGGGGCGCTGTCGGACCGCACCACGGCCCGCTCCGGCCGCCGGCACCCGTGGATCCTGGCCGGCGCCCTGGGCACCGGCGCGGTCTTCGCCGTGCAGGCGTTCCAGACCACGGTCGCCGGCTACCTGCTGACGGCCGTCGCCGCGGGCGTGGCGATCGCGGTGCTCAGCACGAGCCTCGTCGCGGTCGTGCCCGACGACGTGCCGGTCCGGCAGCGGGCGACCGTGTCGGCCTGGGGCGGCGGCGTCGGCGGCTCGCTGGGCCTGCTGGTGTGCATCTCGCTGGTCGCGGTGGCGGTCACCGGCGTCACCGCCGGCTACGTGACGATGGGCGTGCTGATGGTGCTGGGCGTGCTGCCCTTCGCGCTGTTCACCCGGGGCACGGCGCTGCCGCGCGCGCAGCGGGCGCCGTTCACGTGGCGGGCGCTCACCGGCTCGCTGTGGGTCAGCCCGCGGCAGCACCCCGACTTCTGGTGGGCGATGAGCGGGCGCTTCCTGTTCTTCCTCGCCAACGGGCTGTTCTCCGGTTATCTGTACTTCTTCCTGCAGGACGAGATCCACTACGCGGACCCCGCCGTCGGTGTCCTGCTGCTCAACACCGTGTACGTCATCGTCGCGTCGCTCGCCAGCGTGCCGATGGGGCGGATCTCGGACCGGCGGCTGCGGCGCAAGAACCTGACGATCGTCAGCGCCGCGCTCCAGGCGGCCGCGTGCGCAACCCTGGCCGTGTCGCTGACGTGGACGGCGGCGCTGATCGCCGCGGTGCTGCTCGGCCTCGGCTTCGGCGTCTACATGTCGGTCGACCAGGCGCTGGTCACCGAGGTGCTGCCGGAGGCGGCCGGGCGGGGCAAGGACATGGGCCTGATCAACCTGGCCGTCACCCTCGCCGGGCTGCTCGCCCCGGCGCTGTCCGGCCCGGTGATCCTGCACCTCGGCGGCTACTCGACGCTGTTCTGGCTGGCCGCCGTCGTCGGCGTCGGATCGGCCGTGCTCGTGCGCCCCATCCGCGGCGTCAGGTAAGGGATCGACCACGGATCGAGCGGCTCTGGAGCGCCGGTCCAAGCGGGCGAGGCCGCACGCAACAAGAACTCGATGACCGTTGATGCAGTGAAGACTCGGGTACGTCCGGACGCCGGCACGCCGAAGCGGTCCTCAGCGGTGAGGGTCCGATGTGGACCGTGGTGCCGGGCGCCAACCGTGCATCTGAGAGGGGAGAGCCATGGGTCAGTCCAGTCGCGCCCGCGGGCAGCGGATCCGCCGAGGAGGTGCGTTGGTCCTCGCGTTCGTGACCGCGAGCGTCATGGGCACCGGCGCGTCGGCCGAGGCCGCCGCGCCCGGCGGCGGCATCTTCGGCATCGTCGAGGCGCAGGGCCTCGACGGCGGGACCAACAACCGGTCGCACCCCGAGTGGGGACGGACGAACACCATCTACCCGCGGGTCGGTGACCACCACTACGCCGACGGGGTCAACCAGGCGCAGGGCGGCCCGAACACGCGGTACATCAGCAACCGCGTGATCAACGGCGGCTCGCAGCAGCTGTACTCGGAGCGCGGGGTCAGCCAGTGGGGCTTCGTCTGGGGCCAGTTCCTGGACCACACGATCGCCCAGCGGGTCGGCCGGCGCCAGACCGGTCCGTCCGGCGAGGAGGCGAACATCCCGTTCGACAACGCCGACCCGCTGGAGTCGTCCCGCAACGACCTCGGGTTCCTGTTCTTCGAGCGCTCCATCGCCGAGGAGGGCACCGGCGTCACGGTGCCGCGCGAGCAGATCAACGCGATCAGCTCCTACATCGACGCGGCGACCGTCTACAGCAACGCCGACGCCCGCCTGGACTGGATCCGCGAGGGCACCGTCGACGGCAACCCGGCCAACAACGGGGCGCGCCTGCTCATGCCGGGCGGCTACCTGCCCCGCGCGGCCAGCCGCGGCAACTGGGAGACGGCGCCGCCGATGGTCGTCGGGTCGCTGTTCGCCACCCCGGAGGTCGTCGCGGTCGCCGGTGACCAGCGCGCCAACGAGAACCCCGGACTGCTGGCCACCCACACGCTGTTCAACCGCGAGCACAACCGGATCGTGTCGAAGCTGCCGTCGTGGATGTCGGAGCAGGACAAGTTCCAGGTCGCCCGCGCGGTGCTCATCGCCGAGATGCAGTACATCACCTACCAGGAGTTCCTGCCGTCGCTCGGCGTGCGGCTGCCCGCCTACAGCGGCTACAAGCCGGGCGTCGACGCCGGGGTCACCAACGAGTTCGCCACCGTCGGGTACCGCGCGCACAGCATGATCGGCACGCACTACACGATGAAGGGCGAGCCCGGCCGGTGGAGCCAGGCGGACCTCGACTACTTCGCCTCCGTCGGCGTCACCGTCAAGAAGACCGGCAACCAGGTCGTGCTGTCGGTGCCGATCGGCGAGGAGACGTTCTTCAACCCCGACCTGCTCGAGCGGCTCCAGCTCGGCCCGGTGCTGCGCGGGGTGAGCTCGATCCCGCAGAACAAGAACGACGAGATCATCAACGACCTGATGCGAAACGGCAGGTTCGACTTCTCCGGCAACCCCGGCTGCGCCGAGGACCCGTCGGGCCCGACCTGCATCGCCGGCGTCAACGACCTCGCCGCGGTGGACATCGAGCGCGGCCGCGACCACGGCCTGGGCACCTACAACCAGCTGCGGGCCGCGTACGGGCTGCCGCCGAAGACGTCGTTCACCGCCATCACCGGCGAGGCGACGCAGGAGTTCCCGGCCGACCCGCTGCTCACCGCCGGCAACGAGATCAACGACCCGAACATCATGGACTACACCGCCCTGTACGACATCAACGGCCACGCCACGACCGCCCAGGCCGACAACGCGGTCCGCGGCGTGCGGCGCACCACCACGGCGGCGCGGCTCAAGGCGATCTACGGCACGGTCGACCAGGTCGACGCGTTCACCGGGCTGATCGCCGAGAAGCACGTGCCCGGCACCGAGTTCGGCGAGCTGCAGCTGGCGATCTGGAAGCACCAGTTCCAGGCGCTGCGCGACGGCGACCGGTTCTTCTTCGCCAACGACCCGCTGCTGCCGCTGGTGCGCAACCTCTTCGGCATCGACTACCGGGTGAGCCTGGGCGACGTCATCGCCCGCAACACCGACATCCCGCGCAGCCAGCTGGCCCGCAACGTCTTCCTCACCCCCGACCAGCAGCGCAGCGCCCAGCTGCCGCCGGCGCCCGGTGAGCGGCTGCTGCCGGGCCCGAACACCCGGCAGCTCACCGCCGGCTGGAGCCTCACCTCGACCGGCCCCCGCCGCAACGAGCTGAACCCCTGACCCGCAACCCCAGAGAGGACGCAGACATGTTCACCTACCGTGGCGTCGCCTACGACGTCGGCTCCAACTTCGCGACCGGCCAGGGGGAACTGTCGCGGACCGTCGGCGACGACGAGATCCGCGCCCAGATCGCGATGATCGCGCAGGCGCTCAACGCGAACGCGGTCACCGTCTACGGCACCGACCTCGGCCGCCTCGAGACCGCGGCCCGGGCGGCGATCGGGCACGGCCTGCACGTCCTGCTGGACCCGCGGCTGGTCGACCACCCGCGCGAGGAGATCCTGCGGCACCTGGCCGACGTCGGCCGGCTCGCGGAGACCCTGCGCCTGGAGGGTGCGAGCGTCGCGCTGACCGTCGGCGCCGCGCACACCATCTTCACCGGCGGCATCACCCCTGGCGAGCACTACCACCAGCGCATGGCCAACATCTACTCCGACAACGACCACTACCTGCTGAGCCCGCAGAGCGCCGCCGACCTCGCCGACGCCGCGCCGCGGCTCAACGCCTTCCTCTCCGAGGCGGCCACGGTGGCCCGCGGCGTCTTCAACGGCGAGCTCAGCTACTCGGCGGCGCCCTTCGAGCAGGTCGACTGGACGCCGTTCGACGCGATCGGGCTCATGTACTACTACCAGCCGCGGTACCTGACGCCGGAGCAGCACGCGGCGGAGATCGACCGGTACCGCAGCTGGGGCAAGCCGATCGACATCGCCGGCTTCGGCACCGCCACGTACCGCGGCGCGGAGGAGAAGGCGTTCTTCTTCTGGGACGTGGTCGACCGCAGCGACTTCGACGAGCTGAAGATCCTCGACGGGATCGTGCGGGACGAGGAGGCGCAGGCGGCCTTCCACACCAAGATGTTCGGCATCTTCGACGAGGCCGGCATCCGCGGGGTGACGGTCACCGACTTCATCCACCCGACGCACCCGCACTCGCCGGACGACCCGCGGCTGGACCTGGACACGGCGAGTTTGTGCATCGTCAAGACGATCCGGGAGCGCATCGCCGACCCCGCGTCGCCGTACACGTACGAACCGAAGGCGTCGTTCCACGCGATCGCCGAATACTACGGCTCGTTCAAGGCCGCGGCCGTCGCCTGAGACGGACACGACGACGGGCCGGGTGCGCGCACCCCGCCCGGGCCGGGGTTGCGCGCCCCCCATTACCATCGGCAGGTTTGTAGTGTTAACGCCCCCCCCCCCGTAGACCCACGCACCCACCGTCTTGATATAG
>NZ_JBFAJA010000046.1:0-39051 GCF_040654975.1 Dactylosporangium sp. NPDC050588
GCGGCGGTGCGGGCGTCGGTGTCCTGCGAACCGGTCGAGGACGCCTGCACGGACAGGTCGCGCATGCGCTGCAGGATGGAGTGCGTCTCGGTGAGTGCGCCTTCAGCGGTCTGCACGACCGAGATGCCGTCCTGCGCGTTGCGGACCGCGACCTTCAGGCCGCCGATCTGCGAGCGCAGGCCTTCGCTGATGGAGAGGCCGGCCGCGTCGTCGGCGGCCCGGTTGATCCGGTAACCGGACGACAGGCGCTCCAGCGACTTGCTCATCTGGCTGTCGGTCGTCGACAGGTTCCGGTAGGCGTTCTGCGCGGCGATGTTGTTGTTGATACGAAGACCCATGGTGATTCCTCCTTGATCCGGGCCGTGCTGCGCGAGCCGTCCTTGGCTCGCTCACCGAAGACATCGGCGTCAGCGTCCGGGGCATGAGGAATCTGCCGAGGAAATATTCCGCAACTCAACTATAACCGCGAAAGACCCGGTTCCGCAGCGGAACCGGGTCTTTCGGTCAGAGGTTGAACGGGATGCCGAGGGCCGTCGTGTGCGCCAGCCGGGCGCTCAGGTCGCCCTGGCCGGCGATCTGGCTGTAGTAGGCCTCCCGGCGGCGGGCGACGCAGCCGCCGGCGCGCTCCTGCGCCTCCAGCAGGTGCGGGTCGAGATGGTTGTTGAGCCCGTCGCGGAGCAGCATGAGCGCCTCCGCCCGCAGCTGGCTGACCCGGCTCTCCGTCACGCCCAGCTCGCGGGCGATGTCGTTCATCGGGCGCTCCTCGAAGAAGTACGCCGTGACGACCGCGCGCAGCCGCTCGGGCAGCGCGCCGATCGCGTGGTGCAGGTAGCCGATCCGCTCGCGGTGCAGGATCAGGTCCTCGGGGCCCGGGGTCCGCTCGGGGACGAGGTCCTCGGCGGTGCCGGCGGTGAAGCCCTGCAGCGACAGCACCACGGCCCGCTGGACGTCGTCGTCGATCGTCTTGAGCTCTTCCGGCGCGATCCCGAGCGACTCGGCGAGCTCCGTCTGGGTCGGCGTCCGGCCGAGGGCGGCGGTCAGCTCCTGGGTGGTCGTCTCGACCTTGCGGGCGCGGGTGCGCACGGAGCGACTGGCCCAGTCGAGGCCGCGCAGCTCGTCGAGGAGGGCGCCGCGGATGCGGGTGGTGGCGAAGCTGCCGAAGGGGATGCCCCGGCTGGGGTCGAAGCCCTTCGCGGCGTGGGCGAGGGCGGCCATGCCGGCGGACACGAGGTCCTCGCGGGACACGTGGGCGGGCAGCCGGCCGAGCATCTCGCGCACCAGGTGCCCGACGAGGGGCAGGTGCGCGCGGACGAGGTCGTTCCGCTCGCGGGCGGTCCTGGTGCTGGTGCTGGTGCTGGTGCTGGCGCTCTGTTCCTGGATGGTGGCAGTCACGGCAACCTCTTCGTGGCAGGAGTGGGTCTTCGTGGGCCGGGGAACCCCGGCAAGATCCAGCCTCTGTCACTTTGGGTACACAAAAGGTCGCGCTGGGTTGCTAACAGGTTGTTGTCCTCAGGCGGCCTCTCCCAGGCCGGAGGTGGGCATGCCGAGCGCCGTCGTGTGCGCCAGCCGGGCGCTCAGGTCGCCCTGTCGCGCGATCTGGCTGTAGTACGCCTCCCGCCGGCGGGCGACGCAGCCGTTGCCCCGCTCCGGGGCGTTCAGCAGCTGCGGGTCGAGATGGTTGTTGAGCCCGTCGCGCAGCAGCACGAGCGCCTCGGAGCGCAGCTGGCTGATCCGCGACTCGGTGACGCCCAGCTCCGCGGCGATGTCGGTCATCGGCCGCTCCTGGAAGAAGTACGCGGTGACCACGTACCGCAGCCGCTCCGGCAGCGCGTTGACGGCGTGGTGCAGGTAGCCGATCTTCTCCCGGTGCAGGATCAGGTCCTCGGGGCCCGGGGTCCGCTCCGGCACGAGGTCCTCGGCGGTGCCGGCGGTGAAGCCCTGCAGCGACAGCACGACCGCGCGCTGCACGTCGTCGCCGATCGCCTTCAGCTCCTCGGGCGCCACGCCGAGCGACTCGGCCAGCTCCGCCTGCGTCGGCGTGCGCCCCAGGGCGGCGGTCAGCTCCTGCTGCGCGAGCTCCACCTTGCGGGCGCGGGTGCGCACGGAGCGGCTGGCCCAGTCGAGGCCGCGCAGCTCGTCGAGGAGGGCGCCACGGATGCGGGTGGTGGCGAAGCTGCCGAAGGGGATGCCCCGGCTGGGGTCGAAGCCCTTCGCGGCGTGCGCGAGCGCCGCCATTCCGGCCGAGATCAGGTCCTCGCGGGACACGTGCGTGGGCAGCCGGCCGAGCATCTCGCGCACCAGGTGCCCGACGAGGGGCAGGTGGCTGCGCACGGCGGCGTCCAGTTCCGCGGCGTTCAGGGAGGTCCGGGTCTCGGTCTGGGCTTCGCTGGTGACAGTCACGGCAACCTCTTCGTGGCAGGAGTTGGTCGAGAACCAGCCTCGGTAGCCACGGGTGCGGGTCGCGGTGACGCAAAGTTGCGGGGAGGTTGTACTCAAGGCCCTCATCGACCTGCCGACCTCTATGGGTGAAGCGATCGATGACACGGTGAAGGGCGGAGCGGGCATGGGGCTGGCGGATCTCGCGAGCATCCTGTGGCGGGAACGCGAGATGCTGGAGCTGCTGCTGTTCAAGCTCGAGGAGGAGCAGCTGGTGCTGGCCGGTGGGCGCACCCGCTGGCTCGCGCACGCCACCCGCGAGGTCGAGGTCGTGCTGGATGAGATCCGGCGCACGGAGGTCGTCCGGGCCGCCGAGGTCGAGGCGATCGGCGCCTCCCTCGGGCTCGGCCCGAACCCGAGCCTCAGCCAGCTCGCCGAGGCGGCCCCGGCGCCCTGGTCGGACCTGCTCAACCAGCACCGCATGGCGTTCCTGACGCTGACCGCCGAGGTCAGCGCGCTCGCCGAGGCCAACCGCGACATCCTCACCACCGGAGCACGGGCCGCCCGCGAGACGATGCTGGCGGTCGCGGGCTCCGTCGAGACCTATGGGCGGCGGGGGCAGACCGTCGGTTCGGCCCCCCGCAACCGGCTGATTGACGAGGCGATGTAGATGAGCACCTTCTCCGGCCTGAACACCGCGCTGTCCGCGCTCTACGCGCAGCGCCGGGCACTGGACATCACCGGCCAGAACATCGCCAACGTCAACACCGAGGGCTATTCGCGGCAGCGGGTGGAGCTCACGCCGGTCGAGAACGTGACCGAGCCGGCCCGTTACTCGATCAGCAGCGGCGTCGGCGACGGCGTCAGGATCACCGGCGTCACCCGGCTGCACGACGAGTTCATGACCAACCGCACCCGCGCCGAGCGCGGGCTCAACGAGTACCTGCAGGCGCAGAAGACCGTCTACGCCAACGTGGAGCAGGCGCTCGGCGAGCCCAGCGACACCGGGCTGCAGGCGCAGCTGTCGGACTACTGGTCCGCCTGGTCCGACGTGGCGAA
The DNA here is from genome assembly GCF_040654975.1 of Dactylosporangium sp. NPDC050588. Lineage (NCBI taxonomy): Bacteria > Bacillati > Actinomycetota > Actinomycetes > Micromonosporales > Micromonosporaceae > Dactylosporangium > Dactylosporangium sp. NPDC050588. Next base: position 3,436 of record NZ_JBFAJA010000046.1, read on the forward strand.
CCGCCCCGGCGACACCTCCGCCCGCACCCAGCTGCTCTCCCGCGCCAACACGGTCGCCGGGTCGATGCGCACCACCCGGGCCAACCTGGAGCAGCTGTACTCCGCCACGCGCGAGCAGCTCACCGCCGACGTCGACGTGGTCAACCAGACCACCGCCTCGGTCGCCGACCTCAACGCCCGGATCGCCCTGGCGAAGGTCGCCGACATGCCGACGAACGAGCTGACCGACAAGCGCGACCAGCTGGTGCTGCGGCTGTCGGAGCTGACCGGCGCGACCGCCCGGCCCAAGGAGGACGGCACCACCGACGTGCTGCTCGCCGGCGCCGTGCTGGTGCAGGGCGACACGGCCCGCGAGCTGGTCGCGTCCGGCTCGCCCGCCGTCGACGGCCGGCTCGTCGCGCCGTCGACGGTGACCTTCAGCGACGGCATGGCCGTGTCCATCTCCACCGGCCGGATCGCCTCGCGGCTGGAGTCGCTCACCACGACCATCCCGAACGCGGTGACGGGCCTCGACACGGTCGCCGGCCTGCTCATCCAGACCGTCAACGACCAGCACGCCCGGGGCTGGGACATCACCGTGGTGCCGCCGGCCACGGTCCCGACGCCGCAGCAGGGCGGTGCCTTCTTCTCCGGCACGAACGCCCGGGACATCGGCGTGGCGATCACCGACCCGACGAAGGTCGCCGCGTCCAGCACGTCGAGCAACCCGTTCCAGGGCGACAACGCGACCGCGCTGGCGGATCTCGCGAAGGACCAGACGGGCGCCGACGTCACGTACCGCAACTACGTGGTCGACATCGGCATCGCGGCGCAGACGGTCAACCGGCGTGCCGACGCGCAGCAGGTCATCTCCGACGACGTGACCGCCGCCGAACAGGCGGGGTCCGGCGTCAGCCTCGACGAGGAGATGACCAACATGCTGCAGTTCCAGCGCGCGTACGAGGCGGCGGCGAAGGTCATCTCGGTGGTCGACAGCACGCTCGACTCGCTGATCAACATGAAACGGTAGGGGGAACGGATGCCCGGCTTCCGCGTCACGGAACGCTCCATGGCCAGCAACACGCTGGCGAACCTTCAGGTCAACCTCGCGCGCAACCAGCAGCTGCAGAACCAGCTGTCCAGCGGCAAGCTCATCACCAAGGCGTCGGACTCGCCCGGCGGCGCGGTGATCGCGATGCAGCACCGTGCCGACGTGGCGACGCTCAACCAGTACTCGCGCAACGCCGACGACGGAATGGGATGGCTGGACATGGCCGACACGGCCCTGAAGAGTGCCTCGACGCAGATGAACCGGGCACGCGAGCTGGTGCTCTCCGGTCTGTCGAGCGGCTCGGCCGGCAGCCCGGAGGCGCGCGAGGCGATCGCGCTGGAGGTCGACAACCTGCGCGACTCGATGATCAACCTCTCGAACACCACGTACCTCGACCGGCCGATCTTCGGCGGCAGCACCCCCGGCGCGATCGCTTACGACAAGAACGGCGACTACCAGGGCGACGACGGTAAGATCAACCGCACGATCAGCGGTAACGCCACCGTCCGCGTCGACACCGGCGCCGAGGACGTCTTCGGCCCGGAGGCCGGCAACGGCAACGTGTTCAAGCTGCTCGGCTCGATCGCCGACCACCTGCGCAACAATCCCGCGGGCCTGCAGTCGGACCTCGCCGGGGTCGACACGGCGCAGAAACGCATCCAGGCGGGCCTCTCCGGGGTCGGCTCCAGATACAATCAAGTGTCCGAAATGCAGCAAACTGCCCAGAATCGGGTGCTCGATCTCAAGGCGCAGCTGTCCGATGTCGAGGACATCGACCTGCCGAAGACGATCACCGAACTCGCCCTGCAGCAGACCGCCTACCAGGCCGCTCTCGCCGCCACCGCGAAGGTGATCCAGCCTTCGCTGGTCGACTTCCTGCGGTAGGCCCGCCGCCAGCACACACGTGAGGAATCCATGAGCGTCGCGACCGTGGGACAGCCAGAGACCACCACGCTGCCGGTGATCGACTTCGTTGCGCCGATGCCGGGCTTCCCGGACGACCGCCGGTTCGTGCTCGTCCGCCTGGAGGACACGGGCACGCTGTATGCCCTGACCTCTGTCGACTCCGCCGGGCTGCGGTTCCTGGTGGTGCCGCCGGCGCAGTTCTTCCCCGACTACGCGCCGGAGGTCGACGACGACGCCCTCGCCGCCCTCGGCGTCAGTGACGCCGAGGGGCTGCTGGTCCTGCTCGTCGTCACCGCGGGCGACGGCGTCCAGGACGCCACTGTCAACCTGATGGCGCCCATAGTGCTCGACCAGCAGAGTCGCCGCGCGGTGCAGCTGGTGCTGACCCGCAGCGGCCTGTCCGTGCGGCAGAAGCTCGTGGCCGTCGCCTGATCGGGTCTTTCACCCCGGACAACCGGCATATCGGGTACTGTTCGCGTATCGCCCAGCGAAGGAGCGGCTTGTGCTCGTCCTGACCCGACGTCCCGGGGAAAGCGTGATGGTCGGTGACGACGTCGTCGTCACCGTGCTCGACGTGCGCGGCGACGTCGTGCGGCTGGGCATCAAGGCACCGCGCAGCATCCAGGTCCATCGCGAAGAGGTCTACCGCGAGCTCCAGAAGGTCAACCGCGAGGCCGCGTCGCCCAGCGACGTCGCCGTGCGGGCCCTGAGCCGCATGCTCCGCGCCGACGTCGAACAGCAATAGCGGGGTTCAAACCCGACTTCTCAGGACGTCTCCACCGATGCCGATAGGCAGGTGGGTAACGCCTCGAGAAGGGCACGTCATGGGCGCTGTGCGCAACTGGCTCCGAAACCGGCCGATCGCCGTCAAACTCGGCGCCGTTCTCGCGGTCGCCCTGGTCACCGTCGGCGCGCTGCTCTTCGTCGGGGTGCGCGCCCTGACCGACGGCGAGGAGCGGGCCCGGGAGCTCGAGCACGTGGGCAAGCTGACCCGCGAGACCCTCGAGGCCGACATGGCCCACGACGCGATCCGCGGCGACGTGCTGCGCATGCTCCTGGCCGTCTCCCGCGGCGGCGACACCGGCACCGAGGCCGCCGAGGTGCGGGCCGACCTCGCCGACCACAGCGAGATCCTCGGCGGTGTCCATGCCACCTTCACCGCCCCGGGCATGGACGCCTCCGTCCGCGCGGCCGCGCAGGCCGTCGCCCCGGCGATCGCGAACTACATCGACCTCGCCGGCCAGACGGTCACCGCCGCGGCCGGCGGCGACCGCGACCCGGCGTCGTACGCGAAGTTCCAGACCGCCTTCTCCGAGGTTGAGGCGAAGCTGCCCGGCGTCGGCGACGCCCTCGAACGGGTCGCCTCGGCCGCGTCGAAGTCCGTCGGCGACGAGCGCGAGCGGGCCGTCCTCCTCCTCTCCACCGCGGGCGTCGTCGGCCTGCTGCTCACCGTCGCGATCAGCTGGCTCGTCATGCGCGGCATCGTCGTGCCGCTGCGCGACGTGTCCTCCGTGCTCAACGGCATGGCCGAGGGCGACCTCTCGCGCACCTCGGCGGTCGGCTCCACCGACGAGGTCGGCCTGATGGCCCGCGACCTCAACCGGGCCATCGACAGCGTCCGCGGCACCGTGCAGGCGCTGTCCACGTCGGCGCGCACCGTCGCCACGTCCGCCGACGAGCTGTCCGGCGCGTCGCAGCGGATCGTGTCGGCGGCCGCGCTCGCCAGCGACCGGGCCGGCGCGGCCAACCACGCCGCCGGCGAGGTCTCGCAGAACGTCGACACGCTGGCGTCGGCGAGCGAGGAGATGGGCGGCTCCATCGCGGAGATCTCCCGCAACGCCAACGACGCCCTGCGGGTCGCCGGCGACGCCGTCAGCATGGCCGACCAGACCAACGCGATGATGTCGCGCCTCGGCACCTCGTCCGTCGAGATCGGCAACGTCGTCAAGGTGATCACGTCGATCGCCGAGCAGACCAACCTGCTCGCCCTCAACGCCACGATCGAGGCCGCCCGCGCCGGCGACGCGGGCAAGGGCTTCGCGGTCGTCGCCGGGGAGGTCAAGGACCTCGCCCAGGAGACCGCCCGCGCCACCGACGGCATCAGCCGGCGGGTCGAGCAGATCCAGGCCGACGCCGAGCACGCCATCGAGGCGATCAGCGAGATCGGCTCGATCATCGCCCGCATCAACGACTTCCAGGTCACCATCGCCAGCGCCGTCGAGGAGCAGACGGCCTCGACCCAGGAGAGCAGCCGGACCGTCAGCGACGTCGCCGTCCGTACCGGCGAGATCGCCGCCACCATCGCGGACATCGCCGACGTCGCCGGGCGCAACACCACGGAGGCGGACACGTCGCTCGCGGCGGCCCGCCAGCTCGCCGGCATGGCCGAGGACATGAACGCCCTGGTCGCCCGCTTCCGTATCTGACGCTGCCCGCCTTCCGTTCCGGCGCCGCGCGCGGCCTCCGTACCGACGCTGCCCGCCTCCGTTCCGAGCGCTGCCCGCCTTCCGTTCCGAGCGCTGCCCGCCTTCCGTTCCGGGCGCTGCTCGCGGACTTCGTTCTGGCTGCTCGCGGCCTTCGTTCTGGCGCAATCGGCAGACGTTAGGGCCGTCACCGCCGAAAATTGAAGGCATGCTCTACAGCGACGCTGACCTGCGGACGCTGAGCGCCCCGGACCGCTGGCGGCGCATCGCGCCGTTCCTCACCGTGGCGATCCTCGCCTGTGGCACGGCCCTCTTCCGGCCCGTCGTCGACCGCATGGCCCTCGTGTCCGCCGTGGTCGTGCTCGCCCTGCTGCTCGGCCTGACCGTCACCGTGCCGTGGCACCGCCTGCCGGCCATCTACGAGGCCGCGCCGCCGCTGGGCTTCTTCGGCGTCGTCGCGCTGCTCAACATCCCCGAGACCGGCGACGACCCGGCCGGCTACGGCGCGCTCGCGCTGCTGCCCGTCTTCTGGCTGGCGCTGTACCACGGCCGCGCGGCCACCGCGATCGGCGTCGTCGCGATGGCGGTCGTCTTCTCCCTGCCGATGCTGCGCAGCGCCGTCGTCTTCGAGCACGAGTGGCGCCGCGGGCTGTTGGTGTTCGCGATCGGCGCCCTCATGGCGTCCGCCGCGCAGAGCTGGGTCCGCCGCAGCCGCGCCGGCGCCGCGGAGCTCGCCGCCCGGACCCGCGAGGTCAGCCGCGAACGCGACTTCAACCGCGCGATCCTCGACAGCGCCGGGTTCCTCGTCATGGTGCTGGACACCGACGGCCGGATCACCGCCTTCAACCGCCGCTGCGAGGAGGTCACCGGCTTCACCGCCGACGAGGTCATCGGCCGCCCCTTCTGGAGCGCCGGCATGTCCGCCGACGACACCGGCCGCGGCGACGACGCCTTCGCCCACCTCACCGCCGACGCGTTCCCCAACACGTTCGAGAACGACTGGCTCGCCGCCGACGGCAGCCGCCACCGCATCGTCTGGAGCAACACCGCCCTCACCGACGAGCAGGGCAACCTGACCCACGTCATCGGCACCGGCCTCGACGTCACCACGCAGCGGCACACCGAGCGCCTCTTCGCCGACGTCCTCGCCGCCGCCACCGAGCAGGCCATCATCGGCACCGACCGGCGCGGCACCGTCACCGTCTTCAACGCCGGCGCCGAACGCCTCCTCGGCCACCGCGCCGCCGACGTCGTCGGCGCCGTCACCCTCGACCGCTTCCACCTGCCCGCCGAGGTGCCCGGCCTGGCCACCCTCTTCGAGCCCGCCCAGGCCGGCGACTCCGAGCCCCGCGAGTGGACCTACGTGCGCCGCGACGGCGCCACGCTGCCAGTCTCCCTCACCGTCAGCGTCATCCGCGGCGAGTCCGGCGAGGTCACCGGCTACCTCTGCGTCGCCCGCGACATCACCCGGGAGCGCCGCACCGTCGAGGCGATGCGCCACGCCCTGGACCGCGAGCGGGCCGCCGCCGCCCGCCTGCGCGAGCTCGACAAGGTCCGCGCCGACCTGGTCGCCACCGTCTCGCACGAGCTGCGGACCCCGCTCACCAGCATCCTCGGCAACGTCGAGGTCATCGTCGACGGCGACGCCGGCCCCGTGCAGCGCCCCCAGGCCCGCCTCCTCGCCGCCGTCGAACGCAACGCCCGCCGCCTGCTCGCCCTCATCGAGGACCTCCTCATGCTGTCGCGCATCGAGGCCGGCCAGGTGAAGATCAACGCCGGCCCCGTCCACCTCCGCGCCGTCGTCTCCGGCGCCCTGGAGGCCCTGCAGGCCGTCCGCGGCCAGCGCGACGTCCACCTCGACATCGACCTGCCCGACCCACCCATCGTCGTGCACGGCGACCGCGACCAGCTCGAACGCGTCCTCATCAACCTCCTCGACAACGCCCTGAAGTTCACCCCGCCCGGCGGCAGCGCCCGCCTCACCGCCGACCTCGACGGCGCCCAGGTCCGCCTCACCGTCGCCGACACCGGCATCGGCATCCCGCCGGCCGAGCTCGACCAGATCTTCGACCGGTTCTTCCGCTCGAGCCGCTCGCAGGAACTTCAGAGCCAGGGCACCGGCCTGGGCCTGGCCATCACGAAGTCCATCGTCGAGCGCCACGGCGGCCACATCTGGGCCGGCCCCGCCCTCGACCAGGGCACCATCGTCACCTGCCTCCTGCCGCTGCACGACGCCCCGGTCCCTGCCCGCACCGCCTGACGCTGTCGTCGGGTGCCGCGTCAGGGATGACGACCACGAGCCACGGCCCGGTGCCGGGCGCACCCGTCAGGCTGCTCAGCTCGTACTGCCAGGCGTCGTCATCCAGGCTGTACATCGACGCGACCTCGTACAGCCTCCCTTCGTGCGACCAGACCTCCACCACGCGATGGTCGCACCTCGCACACGGAAGCGGCGGTCACGTCCGGGGTGAGCCGGGCGTGACCGCCGCCGTTGTGCGTATGGGCTGTACGGGCTTACAGGGCGAGGTCGTACTGGTAGAGGTTGTACTTCTGCATGAGGGCGACCAGTTTCGTGGTGTAGAGCGGGTCGGTGGCGTAGCCGGCCTTGTGGACCTCGGCGACGAACTGGTTCGGGTCGTTGAGGTAGTTGAAGGCGGCCGCGTAGCGGGACAGGTTCTTCAGGGCCATGCCGTGGTCGGTGAAGGAGGCGGTGGCGGTGGCGTACGTGCGGAACGTGGCGACCGTCGTGCTGCAGACGCCGGCGGCGTTGCACTCCTGGGTGCTGTAGGACTTGCAGCCGGCGGCGTAGGCGCCGGGGGCGTTGTTGAAGCACTTCATGCCGAAGAAGTTGCGGTCGTTGGCCGACAGGGAGCTGCGGCCCCAGCCCGACTCGAGGATGGCCTGGGCGAGGGTGACGGAGGTCGGCACGCGGGTGTCGCGCTGGCTCTGCTGGGCGGCGGGGATCGACGCGGCCAGGAACTGCGCGTTGGTCATCGTGCCGGTCGGGCCCATCGGGACCGCGGCGACCGGGGGCGCGACGGGCGCGGCGGTCGTGGGTGCGGGGGCGGGGGCGCAGTTCGGCAGCTTGGGGTTGCCGGAGACGTACGCGTGGGAGATGAAGTCACCGATCGCGGTGCGGTCCCACTGGGCGGTGCGCCGGACGTTGCCGCGCAGGTACTGGCCGCTGACCTTGCAGGTGACCGTCACCTTCTGCTTGTTCTTGATCTTCCGGGTCTGCGTGAACCAGTTGGCGGCGCCGTTGCGGGCGGCGAGGGCGCCGTTGACGCGGACGGAGACGACGGCCGCGTCGGCCGGGGCGGTGGTCACGACGAGCGTCGTCGCCGTCGCGGCGAGCGCCAGAGCGGGCACGAGGACGTACTGCTTGAGACTGCGCAACATGAACTGATCTCCCATGAGGGGTGGGTGGTCCCCTCAAAGGTCGCCAGCTCAGGTAGCGCGGCCAGGTGCACGCCGGGTTGCCGCAACGTTGCTCGCGGCATCAGCCGGTCCCGTGTGTCAGTTCGTGCCGTACTGCTGCTTCAGCGTCAGGTAGTCGCCGAGGCCGAGCCCGCGGTAGGCGGTGGAGCAGTCCGGGAGCCCGTCGGTCATCGTCTGCGACCCGTGCTCGGCGAACGGCACGTGCCCCAGGCCGAACGCGTGGCCGAACTCGTGGGTGACCGTGCCTTCGAGGTCCCAGCGCGACGAGCAGTCCGCGGGCGTCGTGGTGAAGAACAGGCCCTCGGTGTCGTCGATGAGGATGTCGGTCTCGACGCTGCGGCCGTTCTCCTTGCCCCCGAACCACCAGATGCAGGTCACCGCGAGCAGCCCCTGCTCCAGCCGCCCGAACGAGACGGTGTTCTGGTTGTCCCGCTCGCCGCAGCCACCCGCCGGGGTCACGCCCGCCTTGTGGTCGGTGCGTCCGGCGTACGACTCCTGGATGCCGAGATTCGCCGGCAGCCCGCAGTCGTTGCGTCCGGTGTCCACGGTGGTCGCCGCGCTGCGCAGCGAGTTCACGACGGTGGTGCGGTCGCCGAGGTACGCGGGGATCGTCTGCTCGTTGACCCGCCAGCGCAACTCGTTGCGCCAGTGCATGCCCAGCCACGTGCCGGTCGGATCCGCGCACCGGCCGCCGCTGTCGGCCGCCCCGGCGAGCTCGGCGGTGGGTGGACCCGGAATCACCGGCAACCAGCCGCGCGCGACCGCGGCACGTGACACGTTCACCGACGCCGTGGGTGCGGTCAGCGAACCGGCCACGAGGACCAGCGCGAGCAGCTTTGCCAGACCAGTGTCGATCTTTGGCACAGAATCATTCTGGTCCGCGCGCCACCCCGAAGGGGTGACTTTCCGCAAACAGGGTGCCGACATGGCCCGCTGGATTCCCTTCTGCCGCCCGTCGACACCTTCCCGGCAACCCCATGTCAGACGTTCATCCCACCCTCACCGCACCCGCATCGGACAGCGCCGCACGGTCACGTTCCGTCATGCTTGCATCACCGTAAGCCGCCCCGAGGGAGTTGACGATGACGAACCTGATCGCCAGGCTGCACGCCCGTCTCGTGCGCGACGACCGCGGCGCCGCCACCCTCGACGTCGGCCTCGTGGCCGTCCTGGTCGGCATCACCTCGGTGGCCGCCGTGACCCTGATCGGCGGAGACGTCTCCACCTGGTGACCCCGTCGTGACCGGATGGCCCTTGGCGATGCGATGCTCCCAGCGCCAAGGCCTCGATCCACCCCGAGGCGCGCTCTCTACGCGGCGCGACCGCCAACGCCCCGGCCAGGCACAGCTCGCCCCGGTTCTGAATCCAGCAGCGGTGCGGGCAGCACCGGATGACGCCTTCGACGGCGCTGGACCATCAGGCATCCCGGAGGACGGCGGGGCGGGTGGTCGGGCCGGTGTACTCGGTCATCGTGAAGTGGCCCGGTTCGGGGGTCGGGTGGATGGTGACCTCGATGGTGGCGTCGTCGGGGAAGCGGAGCGTGAAGACGGGGTCGAGGTCGCAGAGGAAGGTGAAGCCTTCCAGGGCCTCGGGGTCGGGTTCGTGCAGATGGCCGTGGGCTTGCCAGGTGTCGCCGTCGGAGGTGATGACGACGGAGACCTCGCCGGCGCCGAATGCCGTGGACGAGTTGGCCCACCAGTCGAGGTGGCAGATGCCTTCGTAGCGGTCCATCGCAGCAGCATGGCGTACAGACAGCAATAACGCGGACCGGCGAGGGGGTGCCGGTCCGCGTTTCGTCTGTGGGGTGGGGTTGGGCGCTACGCGCAGGCGTCGGAGGCTGCCGCGCGGAGCGCGTGGCAGTGTGAGCGGAGTGAGCATGGGGGTGCGGGTGGGAACCCCCGCCGGGGCCCTGCCGCGGAGCGGTGGGGGTGGTTGCAGCGCGGACCGGCGAGGGGGTGCCGGTCCGCGTTTTCGTCTGTAAGGCCGATGTCAGGCGGCGTCCGCCGAGACGAGGAGGCCCTGGTTGACGGCGGCCATGAGGGCCTGGGAGCGGTTGTTGACGCGGAGCTTGCTGTACAGGCGGGACACGTACGTCTTGACCGTGGCCTCGGAGACGGCGAGGCGTTGGGCGATGGTCGGCAGGCTCAAGCCGTCGCGCATGAGGGAGAGGACCTCCTGCTCGCGCTGGCTGAGCAGGCCGGTCTGGCCGCGGCGGCGGGAGAGGGCGGAGGAGAGGCCCGGGGCGGTGAAGGAGTGCGGGGCGACCGCGGCGTGGCGGATGGCGGCGAGGACCGACGGGATCGGGGCGGCCTTGGTGACGTAGGCGGAGAGGCCGGCGTCGAGGGCGCGGTAGAGGAGGTTGTCGTCGCTGACGGCGCTGAGCAGCACGACGCCGAGGTCGGGGCTGGCGGCGCGGAGCCGGCGGGCGAGGCTGATGCCGTCGCTGTCGGCGAGGGAGGCGTCGATGGTGACGACGTTGGCGCGGGTCTCGGCGACGACGCGCTCGGCCTCGGCGGCGCTGCCTGCCTCGCCGACCAGAGTGATGTCCGGGACGGTCGCCACGACGCGGTTGAGGCCGAGTCGGAGAAGGACGTGTTCATCGACGGCGACCAATCGGATCGTCATCTGGGCTCCTCGGGAAAGTGTGTCGTGGCCTGGGCGTTTACGGCGTGGATCATTGCCAGGTAAGCGTCGCAGGCCGCACCGGCCGGGTGCCAGACGCTGCAATTGACCTGCGCTCGTCGGCAACCGTGCTGCACCGCAGGACAATCGGACACCGGTGGACACCGTCGGCTCTCCGGCCGGAATCACACTTCCGGAAGCCCGGCAGCTCAGGAGAGGAGCACCGGGAAGGGCAGGGCGTTGCGGGGCAGCGTGATGCGGACGGTGGTGCCGCCGCCGGGGGTCCCGTCGATCGCCAGTTTGGCGTCGTGCGCCTCCACGATGCGCTGGCAGGTGGCGAGGCCGATGCCGGAGCCCTCCACCTCGGTGCGCAGCCTGGTGAACATCTCCAGCACGCGCGGGCGGTCCTCCTCGGCGATGCCGATGCCGTTGTCGACGACGGCGAAGGTCCAGCCGTCGGGGTCCTCGCTGCCGGTGATCGAGATGTGGCAGGCGCGGCCGCGGTCGCGGAACTTCAGCGAGTTGCTGACCAGGTTCTGGACGAGGACGCGCAGCTGGGTGGCGTCGCCGTACACCATGGGCAGCGCACCGGTGTCGACCGTCGCCTGCGCGGCCGAGATCGCGGCGCCGATGTCGTCGAGGACCTGCTGCACGACGGCGCCGAGGTCGACCTGGGCGAAGGACGGGCGTCCACCGAGCGACGCGTGCGACAGGACGTCCTCGATCATGCGCCACATCCGGGTCGCGGAGGACAGGGCCCTGTCGACGCAGCGCTTCGCGGTGGCGTCCGCGAGCACGGCGTCGGTCTCGGCCAGCATCGCCACGAAGCCGAGGACGCCGGTGAGCGGGTTCTTGAGGTCGTGGCTGACCTGGCCGGCGAAGTGCTGCAGGGAGGCGTTGGAGCGCTGCAGCTCGCGGGTGGTGCGCTGCACCGTGTTGAGGGCCTGTTCGAGCATCTGGCCGTGCCGGTGCAGGTCCATCACGTCCATGACCATGCGGGCCAGCTTCTCCAGGCCCTCGCGCTGCTGCGCGGTGAGCTCGTGCGGCTGCTGGTCGAAGACGCAGAGGCTGCCCAGGACGTGGCCGTCCCGGTCGCGCAGGTGGGCGGAGGCGTAGAAGCGCACGTCGTCGATCTCGCCGGTGACGAACGGGTTGCGGTTGAAGCGGGGGTCGAGGGTCGCGTCGCGGACGACGACGGTCTCCGGCTCGACGATGCTGATCGCGCACATCGAGTCCTCGCGGTCGCAGACACCGGGCTCGAACCCGTAGGCGGCCATCTGGTGCTGCTGGGTCGCGGAGATGATGTTGACGACCGCGTTCGGCACGCCGCAGATGTAGGCGGCGAGCTCGACGACCGACGGCAGGTCCGGCAGCGGGGGCACCCCGAGGATGCCGTAGTCCGCAAGGGACCGCAGCCGTTCCTGCTCGTCGGCCGGCACCGGGAAGGCCCGGGTCTTCGTGGTCGCGTGCGATGTGCTGGTCATGGTGCGACCATAGGCGCCGAAAGTTGCTGGTCAGCCCAGTTCGTACCGCAGAGTCAGGGTGTGCGCGCCGCCCTCGGCGATCGAGATGTCGGCGACGCCGCGGATGCCGGTCAGCTCGCCGGTGCCGGTGTCCGGCACGACTGTCCAGGAGGCGCCGGCGCCCGACGCGGTGTGGTGCAGCACGAACGTCCCGGCCCGGCCGTGGAGGCTGCCCAGGAAGCGTTCGAAGCCGACGTACGCGGAGGACTCCTGGACCGCCGCGTGGCACATGACCGTGAAGGCCTCGCTGGTGCCGGCGAAGTCGCCGGTGAACGTCTTGGTGATCCTGGTGCGCGACAGGCGGGCCCCGGCGCGCTCGTCGCAGAGGTCGTCTTCCCAGGTCTCGATCGTGAACGGCGCGACGGCCTTGGTTTCCATGGGTGGCAGCCTCCCGTACGAACCTGACAACCACCGTCAGGAATGGGGCAGCGTGATCCGGACGGTGACGCCGCGCTGCTCCACGCAGGTCACCATGCCGCCGCCGTGACGGGCGGCGATCTCGCGGCCGAGCATGAGCGCGAGTGCCGCGGTGCGGTGCTCGCCAGGGTGGTCGGGGTGCGGGATCCGCATCGACAGCAGGCGCTCGGCGCTCAGCGGGCCCGCGACCGTGGCGGCCACCAGCACCGTCCAGGTGCCGCCGGCGCGGGCGGCGGTCACGGCGACCGGCCGGTCCGCGTCGTTGACCAGGCCGGCGACGTCCACGGCGGTGCGCAGCAGTTGCCGCAGCAGCGGCCCGTCACCGAAGAGGTGCGCGGTGTCCGGCACGTCCAGGGCGACGGCGAGCCCGCCGGTGACCTCATGGAGCAGCGGCCGCAGGTCGACCCGGACCGCGTCGAGCGGCGCCTCGGCGGACTCCAGCTCGGCCAGCAGCATGAGGTCGGCGACGGTGAGCTGCATGCGCTCCGCGTTGCGCCGGATGGCGGCGAGCGCGGCGTGCCGGTCGGCCGGGTCGAGCTCGAGGGTGTCCTCGGCGGCGTCGAGCATGTTGGCGAACGTGATGATCGACGTCAATGGTGTCCGCAGCTCGTGCGCGGCCACCCGGATGAACTCGGTCCCCAGCTGGGACATGCCGGAGCCGGTGGCCGCGTCGGGCGATCCGGTGGCTTCTGTGGCGGTGTCGTCAGCGATGAGCACCCCCTCGGTACTTCGGAAACGTTACAGGACATGTCATTACATTGCGTAGGATATGTGTGTACCGACAGTAAGCGGCAAATGTCGCAAAGGCTGCCGGCCGAGGAGAGCTTTGCGTGGAGAGACCGACCGTCTGGTTGACACGGGCCTGATCGAAGGCGCTGTGGTCGACCTGGTGGTCCGTGCCGCGAACGCGACCACCGTGGTGGACGCGCAGCGCCTCGTCGCGCAGCTGCGGGGCTTCTCCGGTGTCCGCTCCGCGGAGATCGTCGCCGCGCTGACCCCGGTCGTCGGCGAGCTCGACCTGCTGGAGCGGCTCCCGGTCGGCCCGGCCCAGTGGGGCCAGGAGCTGCGGGTCGAGTTCAGCGCCGCGCCCGCCCGCACCGAGCTGCTCGCCGCCGCCGCCGAGATCGCCGCCGCCGCCGACCGCGCCCTCGTCCAGCCGTGCCGCGCCGTGCCGCCACCGCCGATGCTCGGCTCGCCCCTCGCGTGGGCGATCACCACCGGCGCGCGGGCCATGATCCTGACCGTCGACCCCGCCCGGGGATGGAGCGCGCTGTCCGACTCGTTCGGCACGGTCCTCGGGCACGACCGGCACAGACCCCCGGACTACCGCCTCGTCGACCTGATCCACCCCGACGACCGGCCCGCGGCCGTCGCCATGTTCCTGACCTGCTGCGCCGGCCACCACCCGTCCGGGACCACCGACCTGCGGCTGTGCACCGCCGCCGGCCGGTGGCGCGTCATCGAGGTCGCCGCCCGCACGTTCGTCGACGACGCCCAGGTCGGTGTCGTCGTCTTCTTCGGCATCGACGTCACCCGTCAGCGCGAGACCGAGCGCACCGCCGCCGTCGAGCGGCAGCGCCTCGCGCGGCTCGTCGAGACGATGGACGACGGGCTGCTGCTGCTCGACGAGCAGGGCCGGGTCCGGCTGGCGAACCTCGCCGCGCACCGGCTCCTGGACACGGGCATGGTCGGCCCCGGCGCGTCGCGCGGCGACCTGACCGAGGACGACCCGCTCGACTGGGCCGCGGTCATCGGCCGCGCGGTCGAGCGGGTCGGCCGGGACTCGGCGCGGATCCAGCGGCTGCGCGAGGCGTTCATCCTGCGGCGCGCGATCGTCGGCGAGGAGATCCCGTTCGACGACGGGCGGGTCCTGGAGATCGATCTGGTGCCGGTCGCCGGCCCCGGCGAGACGGACTCGGGCACCCTCGTGCACCTCCGGGACGTCACCGCCAGGGTCGCGGTCCACCGCGGGCTGGAGGAGCGCAGCCGGGGCCTGGAGGAGCGCAGCCGCGGGCTGGAGGAGCGCAACCAGGCGCTGATCGAGGCGACCGCGCTCAACAACGAGTTCGTCGCCACCGTCTCGCACGAGCTGCGCGGCCCGCTGTCGTCGGTCGTCGCGTTCGCGCACCTGCTCGGCGACGTCACCACCGGCGATCTCAGCGAGGACCAGCGCACCTACCTCGACGTGATCGACCGCAACGCCAACCGGCTGCTGCGCCTCATCGAGGACCTGCTGCTGCTGTCCCGGCTCGAGGCGCGCACCCTCCAGCTGCGGCCGATGCCGACCCGGCTGCCGGAGCTCCTCGCCGTCGCCGTCGCCGAGCGGACCCCGGCGGCGCTCGCGGCCGGGCTGGAGCTGGTGCTGGAGTGCGAGGACGGGCCCGAGGTGATCTGCGACGACACCCGGGTGCACCAGGTGGTGGACAACCTGGTCAGCAACGCCGTGAAGTTCACGCCGAGCGGCGGCAGGGTCACCGTCCGGGCCGGGCCAGACGGCGACGGCTGGACGGTCGCCGTGGCGGACTCGGGCGTCGGCATACCCGCCGCCGACCTGCCCCGGCTCTTCAGCGCATTCTTCCGCGGCTCCAACGTCGCCGCGGCGGTCGGGCGGCAGGTCATGCCCGGCACGGGGCTCGGGCTCGT
Source organism: Dactylosporangium sp. NPDC050588 (assembly GCF_040654975.1). Lineage (NCBI taxonomy): Bacteria > Bacillati > Actinomycetota > Actinomycetes > Micromonosporales > Micromonosporaceae > Dactylosporangium > Dactylosporangium sp. NPDC050588. The sequence goes on from NZ_JBFAJA010000046.1 coordinate 18,438, forward strand.
GGTGAGCCGGGCCATCGTCGAACTGCACGGTGGCGGCATCAGCGTCGCCAGCACCGAAGGGGTCGGCACGACGGTCACGCTGTCGTTGCCTTCGCGACCAGCACGAATTGGGGGATGATCGTGAGCCGGCTTCTCGTGGTCGAGGACGATCCAGATATCGCCATGGCTCTGCGCCTGCTGCTGACGCGGGCCGGACACCAGGTCGCACACGCCAAGGACGGCAGGACCGGACTCAGGGACGCCTACACGGAGCGCCCCGAGCTCGTCATCCTCGACATCGGACTGCCCGGCATGGACGGATGGCAGGTCCTGGAGCGGCTGCGCGACGTCAGCGACGTCCCGGTGCTGCTGCTGACCGCGCACGGGCAGGAGTCCGACAAGGTGCGCGGCCTGCGCGGCGGCGCGGACGACTACCTCACCAAGCCGTTCACCAACGCGGAGCTCGTGGCCCGGGTCGAGGCGCTGCTGCGGCGCAGCGCCGGACCAGCGTCCTGGGCCGACGAGGTGTACGACGACGGCGTCCTGCGTATCGACCCGGCCGCCCGCCGCACCTTCGTGGCCGGTGACGAGGTGCGGCTCACGCCCACCGAGTTCCGCCTGCTGAACGTGCTGGTCCGGCATGCCGGCGCGGTGCTGTCGCCCAACCAGCTGCTCGCCCAGGCCTGGGACGACCCGACCGGCATCGGTCCGGAGCGGGTCAAGTTCGCGGTCCTGCGGCTGCGGCGCAAGCTCGGCTGGACCGACCCGGACGCGTCGCCGATCGAGTCCGTGCGGGGGTTCGGCTACCGGTACCGGCGGCCGGTGCTGGACCGCGCCGGCGAGTGAGGGGCTCCGTCAACCCAAGCGCAACTGGCCGGGACCGGGGGAGGGGACCCGGGCCCGGCAACCTGATACCTGGAAAGAGCAGCCAGCCCCAGGGAAGAGAGCCCACATGATCGACCAGCTCGTTGACGGCCACGTCCACACCGCCTTCTCGTCCGGCCGGGACAGTGTCAGCGTCCTCGTGGCCAGCGCCGAGCAGGCGGGGCTGACCGAGGTGACGTTCGCCGACCGCGTGGGTCCCGACACGAGCTGGCTGTCGCCGTACCTCGCCTCGATCCAGCGCGCCCAGCAGCGCACCGACCTCGTCCTGCGCCGCGGCGTCGAGGTCGAGGCGATCGGCATCGACGGCTGGCTGGCGTTCCCGTCCGACCTCAACGGCCTCGAGGTCATCTCCGTCGGGCTCAACCGGCTGCCGCTGCCCGCCGGGCTGCTCAGCCCCGACGCCGTGCGCGGGCTCATCGACAACGGCACCATGCGTGCCCTGGACGTCATCGACCAGGTGGTCACCGTGACGGGCCTGGCCGTGGAGCGGGTCTCCCGCTACGCGCCGACCCGCCTCGCCCGCCCGCTGGACTTCCTCGCCCGGGCCGGCATCGACGAGTCCGCGGTGCCGGACGCGGCGATCGCCGACCTGGTCGAGGCGTGCCGCACCAACGGCACGGTCGTCGAGGTCAGCGAGCGGCACCGGCTGCCCGGGCTGCGCTTCGCCCAGGCGTGCGCCGAGGGCGGCGTGCGGCTGGTCGCGGTCAGCGACGGCGTCCGCGCCAGCGAGGTCGGCTTCTACCGCTACGTCCGCGAGGTCGCGGCGGCGCTGCAGTGCTCGCCGGCCACGGCCTGAACGGTTTCACCCACGGGCCCGCGGCCCGCAGCCCGCGATCCAGTCAGGACCCGCCGTTATCCGCTCGAAAAGGGCAGATCGCGGCGGGTCCGACTTTAGGATCGAAGATGTGTCGAAGGATCGCGAACTCGTCCTCGTCTCCCTGTTGCAGGAGGCGACCCGGATCGCGAACGAGGCGGACAGCATCGCCGACGCCGGGCTGCCGGTGATCAAGGCGGTCTGCGCCGCCACCGGCTGGGACGCCGGCCACCTGTGCCTGCCCGACGAGCGCGACCGGCGCGTCTTCGTGTCCACGGACATCTGGTACGAGGAGGTCCCCGACTCCTTCGGCGGGCTGCGCAGCGCGAGCGAAGGGCTCCGGTTCACGTACGGCGGCGGCATCGTCGGCAGCGCCGCCCGCACCGGCCGCCCCGTCTGGACGGCGGACGTCTCCACGGACGTCAACTTCATGCGCGCCCGCATCCCGGGCGCGACCACGGGCGTCGGCGCCGCCATCGCCTTCCCGATCACCGCCCGCGGGGTCGTCGCGGCCGTGCTGGAGTTCTTCACCATCGAGCCGGCGGACCCCGACCCGCGACTGCTGGAGATCATGGCCGACGTCGGCATCCAGCTCGGCCGGGTCGCCGACCGCATGGCCGCCACCCAGGCGCTGCGCTTCGGCACCGAGCGCATGGAGCGCATTCTCGACAGCTGCATCGAGGCCTTCGTCGCGATGGACGAGGGCGGCATGATCACCGGCTGGAACGCCGCCGCCGAGAAGGTCTTCGGCCTGTCGAAGGAGGAGGCGATCGGCCGCCGGCTGGCCGACACGATCGTGCCGCCGCGCTTCCGCGAGGCCCACCACCTCGGCGTCGGCCGCTTCCTGACCACGGGCGAGCGGCACGTGCTCGACAACCGGATCGAGATCGCCGCCTGGCACGCCAACGGCTACGAGTTCCCGATCGAGCTCGCCATCTGGGCCGTGCGGGACGCGATGCAGGGCTGGAGCTTCAACGCCTTCGTGCACGACATCACCGACCGCAAGCGCACCGAGGACGCGCTGCGCGCCGCCTACGAGCACGAGCGCGAGGCGGTCTCCCGGCTCCGCGAGCTCGACCTGGTCAAGAGCGACTTCGTGGCGACCGTGTCGCACGAGTTCCGCACGCCGCTGACCAACGTCATCGGCCACCTGGAGGTCCTCACCTCCGGCGAGGCCGGCGAGCTCAACCCGGCGCAGGCGCGGATGCTGCAGGTCATCGGCCGCAACTCCGACCGGCTGCGGGCGCTCATCGAGGACCTCCTCACCATCTCCAAGGTCGAGGCCGGGGTCTTCGACCTCGAGCTGGTCCGCACCGACCTCACCGATGTGCTCGTCGCCGCGCGCAAGGCCGTCGAGCCGCGGGCCAAGCGCCGCGGCCACCGCCTGGAGCTGCGCACCGCCCCGCACCTCGGCACCGTCGACGCCGACCCCGAGCAGCTCGAGCGCGCCCTGGTCAACCTGCTGGTCAACGGGATCAACTTCACCCCCGACGGCGGGCTCATCGAGATGACCGCGCAGCACGACGGCGACCACGTGGTGATCGTGGTCCGCGACACGGGGGTGGGCATCGACGAGGCGGAGCAGGGGAAGCTCTTCACGCGGTTCTTCCGCGGCACGTTCGCCGTCCGCGAGGCCGTGCAGGGCGCCGGGCTCGGCCTGGCGATCACGAAGACGATCGTGGAGGGTCACGGCGGCGAGATCGCCGTCGACAGCGTCGTCGGCGCCGGCACCACCTTCACGATCAGGATTCCGCGTGAACGTCCTCTTTGGCTGTGACCGGCTTCGCCGCCTTCTCGACCGGTGACTTCCCGGCTGTCGTCTCTGGTGTCTTCTCGGGTGTCAGGACCGTCTGGAAGCCGGTGCGGGTCATCTGGCCCCACTCGTGCTTGCCGCCCTTGATCGCGGCCCACATGCCCATCGTCCGCCACATCGCGGTCAGCTGCCGGTAGCCGAAGTTCTCCAGCACCGACGCGAGGACCGAGGCGATGAGGTCCGTCCAGCGGTGGTACCGGTGGAACGAGTACTCCTCGACCGTCAGCGCGATCAGGTTCAGCAGCAGCGCGTAGCCGTACGCGACGGCGACGAACACGAGCGCGAACCGGGCGTCGATCGCGCCGACGTACAGCCCGAGCGGGACGAGGACCACCCCGGCCAGCTCGACGATCGGCGCCAGCAGCTCGAACAGCACGTAGTAGGGCATCGCGACGAGCCCGATCCGCCCGTACCTCGGGTTCAGGATCATCGACCGGTGCTTGCGGAGGATCTCGGTGATGCCCCGGTGCCACCGGCGGCGCTGCTTGCCGAGCACCTTCAGCGAGCTGGGCGCCTCGCTCCAGGACACCGGCTCGGCGACGAACACGATCCGGTAGTCGCGGCGCTGCCGGCGCAGGTGCCGGTGCAGCCGGACGACCAGCTCCGCGTCCTCGCCGATGCAGTCGTGGTCGAGCCCGCCGACCTCGACGAGCAGGTCCCGGCGGAAGATGCCGAACGCGCCGGAGATGATGAGCAGCCCGCCGATCCTCGACCAGCCGGTCCGGCCCAGCAGGAACGCCCGCAGGTACTCCACCACCTGCACTCTGGGCAGCCAGTTGCGCGGCATCCGGACGTCGACGATACGGCCGGCGACGACCGTGCAGCCGTTCGCGACGCGGATGACGCCGCCGGACGCGACGGTGCGGATCGGGTCGTCGGTGAAGGGTTTCGCCACCGACAGCAGCGCCTGCGGGTCGAGCACCGAGTCGGCGTCGACCATGCAGACGAGCGGGTACTGGGCGACGTTGATGCCCGTGTTGACCGCGTCGGTCTTGCCGCCGTTCTGCTTGCGCACCACGACGAGCGGGTCCGGCCGCTCCCTCGGCACGTGCACCGACTGGATGCGCCCCCGGGTGGGGGTCGCGTCGGGCACCACGCGGGGCACCTCGACCAGGCCGAACTCCTCCCGCAGCCGCTCGAACGTGTCGTCGGTGGATCCGTCGTCGATGACGATGACCTCGAAGACCGGGTAGCGCAGGGCGAGCATCGCCTGGACCGACTGCACGATGCCGGCCGACTCGTTGTACGCCGGGACCAGCACCGAGACCGGCTGCGTGAGCGGGCTGCGGTACGTCTCCTCGTGCCCGGCGAACGGCACCCGCCGCATGTGGTGCACGAACTCGGCCGACGCGAGCACGATCAGCACCAGGTAGCTGGAGTTGATCAGCAGGAAGTACGTCAGGATGAACACGTCCGTGACGGTCAGCAGCTGCCGCACCCAATCCGCGGTCATGGCACGAGTTGCCGGCGGTGGTCGTCGAGCTCGGCCGCGGCCAGCGCCTCGCGGGCGTGCGCGGCACCGAGCAGGACCCGCTCGTCGTCGGGCTCGGTCTCGGCCCGGTGCTCCGCCGCGGTGAGCGCCGCCCGGCCGGCGCCGCCGAGGCGCAGCAGCGAGCGGGCCGCGTTGTGGGCCACCACGTACTCGATGTCGGACAGCAGCACGGTCAGCGCGGACGCGGCGGTGACGGCGCCCAGCTCGCCGAGGGCCTTCGCGGCCTCCGCCCGCAGGGCGACGGGGCGGTCCGGCTCGAGGGAGTCGAGCAGCGGTGCCAGGGCGGTGCGGGTGCCGAGGCGGCCGAGGGTCCGGGCGGCGCTGATCCGCACGTCGAGCGACGGGTCCGCGCGCAGCGCGCTCTCCACCCGAACGGTGGCACCGACGGCACCGATGAGACCGAGGACCTCCGCGGCGGTCGCGCGGATCGGTGCCCGCGGGTCGTCGAGGCTGGCGAGCAGCGCACCCTGCGCGGCGGTGCCGAGCCTGGTCAGCGCGGTCGCGACGACCTGCTGCGGCACCATGCGCCGGCTGGCCAGGGTGGCGAGCAGCGGCTGGGTCGCGCCGGCGTCGCCGATGCGGCCGAGCGAGCGGGCGGCGACCACCCGGACGTCGGGGTCGGGGTCGCCGAGCAGGTCGCACAGCGGCAGCAGCGCGTCCTTGCGGCCCAGGTTGCCCAGCACCTCGGCGGCCTGTGCGCGGGCCACCGGGTCGCGGCGGCGCAGCCGGCTGCGGGCCCGCCAGGCGGCGCCGCGGCGCTCGAACACGTCGACGAGCGTGGTGTGCGCCTCGCCGCGGACCTTGCCCAGCAGGGCGATCGCGTTGGGCTCCACCGCCTGCCAGACCTCGTCGGACAGGCGCACGAGCGCCTCGACCTGCTCGGGATCGTCGTCCCCGGCGGCGATGGCGAGCAGCAGCCGGCGGGCGGGCGTGGCGAGCTTGGCGCGGCGGGCCTCGCGGGCGCGGCGCACGGCCCTGCCGCCGACGATGAGGCCGCCGAAGACCAGCGCCACGACGAGCAGGACGGCCAGCGCCACGAGGGCGGCGCCGGCGAGCGTCACGTGCGCATCCGCGCCAGCACGGCCTCGACGCGGCTCACCAGCTCCCGGGGGCTGAAGGGCTTGACGATGTAGTCGTCGGCGCCGGCGCCGAAGCCGACCTCCACGTCGCCCTCCTGGGCGCGGGCCGTGAGCAGGATGATCGGCAGTGCCTTCGTGCCGGCGTCCTGCCGCAGCTGGCGGCACACGTCGATGCCGGACATGCCGGGCATCATGACGTCGAGCACGACGAGGTCCGGCGGGTTCTGGGTCGCCTCGGTGAGCGCGGCGAGCCCGTTGTCGACCGCGACGACGTCGTAACCGGCCTGCTCGAGCTTGAAGGCGACGAGGTCCCTGATGTCCATGTCATCGTCGGCGACCAGGATGGCGGTCATGAGCAGTCCTCGCCCCTCTCACCCTTTATGAGATTTCATCATATGTGGCTTTTCGGGTGATTGTTCGCTGATCGACGAAGGACGCCGGCCTGCGGCCGGCGCCCCTTCTGTCCTGTCCGGAGTGCTCAGATCCGGGTCTGCCTGCCACGGGCCTGCATGTGCTGCATGGGGCCGAGGTTGCCGGCGGCGGGCGGGCCCTGCGGCGGGCGCTCGTTGGAGGCGTGCGTCATGCCGGACGCGGACGCGATGCCGCGCGCGATGGTCGCCGGCGTCGCCGTCACGGGGCGGTTGGTGGCCGTCGCCGCCGGGCGGTCGACCGTGGTCTTCGTGGCGGCCTCCTCGCAGAAGCGCTTGAAGCCCTTGAGGTCCGCCTTGAGCCGCCGGTTGAGCACCTCGACGGCGTGCTGCTCGGTCGGCATCAGCTCGCGGGCGTCGATCTGCAGCTCCGCGATGACCCTGGTCATGCCGTCGGCCATCGGCTCGAGCCGCAGCGCCTCGCTGACCTGCGGGCCGTCGAGAGCCTCCCAGCACAGGAACTCGCCGGGGCGCGTCTCGGTGATCCGGGCGTCGAACTCCGCGCGGTTGCCGCCGATGTCCAGCACCATGTGGGCCGTCGAGGCGTCGATCGGCGCCATGCTCATCACCCCGGACATGAACTGCGGGTAGTTCTCGAAGTGGGTGAGCTGCTCGTACGCGACCCCGGCCGGGACGGCCACCTCAATGGACTCTCTCGCTGTGCTCATGGCGACCCCCTAGTCTCGGATGCCCAAACACCGTACCGACGGGTTAGACCTAGTTGAGACCGATTCGCGGTTTCTGCAACGGTTACCACGCCGATGGCCCCCGCGCCATCGCGCGGGGGCCATCAGTCACCGGGGGAGGTGAGCAATCAGACGATCAGGGTCCAGGTGTCCAGCGTGCCGGTGTCACCGGCGAAGACGTCCTGCACGCGGAGGGTCCACACGCCGTTGCGGGTCTCCGTGGAGAGGTTCACGGTGTAGGTCGCGGTCAGGTTGGCCACGTCGTCACCGGAGATCGAGGACTTCAGCTTGTACGCGGTGCCGTCCGGGGCGATCAGGTCGACACGCAGGTCGCCACGGTCGGTGTGCTTCACGGCCACCTTGACGGTCGAGGTCTTGGAGGCGGTCCCGGCGCAGCCGGCGATGGTGACCTTGCTGTTGACGGTGGCCCGGTCGGCGATGAAGTAGTCGGCGTTGTTGGAGGCCGCGGCGCAGGTGGCCGGGGTGGTCGGCGTCGTCGGGGTGGTCGGGGTGGTGGTCGGCGGGTTGGTCGGCGCGGTCGTGGAGATCAGCGCGGTGGTGTTGAGCAGCTTGTTGGGCGAGCCGGTGCCGGCGCCCGTGACCTTGCCGCTGACGGCGCCGTTGACGATCGCGTCGCGGACCTGCGCCGGGGTGGCGGTCGGGTGACCGGCCAGGTAGAGGGCGGCCGCGCCGGCGACGTGCGGGCTGGCCATCGAGGTGCCGCTCATCTTGGTCGTGCCGGTGTTGCCGCTGTTGGCGCTGGACAGGATGCTCACGCCGGGCGCGAACAGGTCCAGGCAGCTGCCGAAGTTGGAGAAGCTGGCGCGGGCGTCCTTGCTGTCGGTGGCGCCGACCGTGATCGCCTCGGGCAGGCGGGCCGGGGACTTCGTGCAGGCGTTGGCGGAGTCGTTGCCGCCGGCGACGACATACGTGACGCCCGACGCGATCGACTTCTTCACCGCGTCGTCGAGCGTGGAGCCGGCCGAGCCGCCGAGGCTCATGTTGGCGACGGCGGGCTTGACGGCGTTCTTCGTCACCCAGTCGACGCCGGCGATGATCTGCGAGTAGGAGCCGCTGCCCTGGCAGTCCAGCACCCGGACGCCGACGAGCTTGACGTCCTTCGCGACGCCGTAGGTGGCGCCGCCGACGGTGCCGGCGACGTGCGTGCCGTGGCCCTGGCAGTCCGTCGCGTCCGAGTCCTTGTCGACGAAGTCGTAGCCGGACTTGGCGCGGCCGCCGAACTCGCTGTGGGTGAGCCGGATGCCGGTGTCGATGATGTACGCGGTGACGTTGCCGGCCGGCCCGTAGGTGTAGCTGCCGTTGAGCGGCAGGGCCGCCTGGTCGATGCGGTCCAGGCCCCACGTCGCGCCGGACTGGGTGGCCTCGACGTGCACGACGCGGTCCTGCTCGACGTACTTGACGGCCGGGTCGGCGGCGAGGCGGCGCGCGGAGGTCGCGCTCATCTTGCCGGAGAAGCCCTTGACGGTGCTGTCGAACCGCGTGCTCACCGAGCCGCCGACCTTGCCCGCGAGGGCGTCGGAGGACGTCGTCGAGCCGTCCTTCAGGACCACGATGTAGCGGTCCTTGAGCGCCCCGGCCTCGCCGGCACCGCGGACGGTGCCTTCGGCGGGGGCGGCCGCGGCGGCGGATGCGAAGGAGAAGGAGCCGGCAGCGGCGGCGGTCATGGCCAGAACGGTGAGGACGCGGCGGTTCATCATATTTCTACATCCCTTGCTTTCACATTTGCTGTCATTGCCTTGCAGAAAGAAGATTGCGGGCCGTCGGTGGTGCTCCCGGGACCCGCCGGGTAGCAGCGCAGTTGCCCCGTCCCCCGGTTCGGGCCGCCGGCCGGCGACCGGTGGACACCGAAAAGGGCCGCCCGGGACGGGCGGCCCATTTCCTCCGTGACGGGGTCAGATCTTGACGTTGAAACGCGGGTCGGCGGCGATCTTCCGGAACGCCGCGAGGGCCTCCGGGGTGTCGTCCATGCGGATGTCGTGACCGTTCTGGTCCTTGGCGGTCTCGAAGTAGACCAGGCCCTTGATCTGCGGCATCTTCGCCAGCTGCGGCAGGACGGTGGCGAACACGTTCGCCTTGTTCTTGCCGTCGACGACCGTCGACGAGTCGTAGACGCCCCACTCGGCGACCATGATTGGCTTGCCGGGGTGCTTGGTGGTGGCCCAGGTGTACCAGCCGGGGAACTTCGCCGCGTCGGTGGTGCGGTTCATCATGTAGTTGAAGTCACCGGTGTGGAAGCCGCCGGGCTGCGCGTTGTTGTAGGTGTCGACGCCGACCCAGTCCACGACGTCGTCGCCGGGGTAGAGGTCGCCCCACCAGGACGTGTTGTTCCACTTCTCGTAGTTCATGTAGGCAACGACGAAGACGGCGTTGGCGACCCCGTTGGCCTTCATGCGCAGGACGGTGTGGCGGAACATCGCGGCGTAGTCCTTGGCGGTCATGCCCGAGCCCGCCGTGGCGACGACGTCGTTCTCCGGCTCGTGGTGCAGGACCATGAAGAACTTCTTCGTGCCGTAGTTGGTCTTGATGTAGGTCGAGAGGCGGTCGATGCGGGCGTCCTGGTCACCGTTGGCGACGTTGGCCCACTTCGTGCCGTAGCCGACCTTCCAGTTCAGCATCAGCGTCCGCGGGTTGGCCGGGTCGCTGGTCATCGCGATCTCGTTCTTGGTGGGGAAGAGCTCGTCGCCCTTGTGGTACGTGTGATAGATCGTCGACGTCCGGCCGCTCTTCTGCTCGAAGGTCTTCAGCGCCTCGTCGCGCGGCACGTCGGAGAAGCCGCCGGCGGCCGCGCCCCACAGCACGCCGCAGGAGGGGACGAGCTTCGCGTCGACGGCGCAGCCACCGGCCGGCGTGGTCGGTGCCGGCGTCGTGGGGGCGGGCGTCGTCGGCGTGGCCACGGGCTTGCTCGGGGTGGGGGCCGGCTTGCTCGGGGTGGGAGCCGGCTTGGTCGGGGTAGGAGCCGGCTTGGTCGGCGTGGGGGTGGCCTCCACCGGCGGCTTGGTGGCGGCCGGCCGGGCGACGGTGAGGTTCAGGCTGGGCTTGCCGGTGGCCGCCTCGGAGGACCTGAAGCGGGCCGGGGTGTTGGCGACCCGGGAGGTCACCGCGAACGTGTACGTCCCGGCGCCCTTGACGACCGCGCTGACGTCGAAGGTGACGGCGGCCGCGTCGCTCTTCGGCTTGGCGTTGCTGACGACCGCGCCGATCGCCGGGTCGTTCTTCGCCGTCAGGGACTTCTCGGTCCAGGTCGTGTCGGCGACCCGGCTCAGCGACAGGGCGTTCGGCAGCGCCTTGCTCTCCCGGGTCAGCACGACCTGGGCGTTCTTGACGGTCGCGCCGGGGCCGGGGTTCGCGACCGTGAACTTCAGGTACGTGACCATCGTGTCGGCGCCGGAGCGGCCGGCGACGAGGGTGTCCGAGGCGCCGAAGTTGAACGACGGGCGGCTGCTGGAGCTGTAGCCGTCCTCACCCGCTCCGGTGCGGACGACGCTCGTGGTCGAGGCGCCGGCGGTGCCGGTGGCCTCCGCGCCGGCCATGCCGGTGAGGGACACGGCGCCGGCGGTGGCACCAATGGTGAGCGCGGCGAGCGGCATCAATGCGCGGGTGTGGCGGCGAATCATGTATGGAGGCCCTTCCGTGGATGCAAATCCTGTGGAGCGGTGTCGCAGTCCGGCCGGTGTCATCCGGACCTCCACAAGATTCGGCACCTCGGGGTACACCCCTGGTTCGCCGTGCGTTGCCGTTCGGGTGCCCGGTCCTTGTGCGAGCTGTCCACAGTGGACGTGGCAGGCGTGCACGGTGCGGAAATGCAGGTGGTGTCGAGAAGTTGCCGGGCGGGTATGTGACCTTCACCGGTGATGCATCGGACGAACGGGCAGAGTCGGCAACCTGGCTGTGACCAAAAGCCAACGCTTACGAACTAGTCGCTTAATTCAGGCGAACGTACTGTTAGGTAGGTAAGGCTCAACACTCAGAAAAGCCACATTTCAAGCAGCAGCTGACCGCTTCGACTCGAGGAGACTGAGATGACCCCGATGCTGATCTCGCGCCCGGCCGTTCACGTCGTCCCCGAGCTGACGGGGGAGCGCTGCGACAGCTGCGGTGCCGCCGCCAAGGCTCGCGTGACCTTCGGCGCCGCCGGTGACCTGGCCTTCTGCGGGCACCACACCAACAAGTTCGCCGACCGGATCGCCGCCACCGCCGACAAGATCGTGGTCGAGGCGGGCTTCGACTGGCGCGGCTGACACGCCGACCCGCGAAGGCGGGCTTCCCCACGGGGAGGCCCGCCTTTTGCTTGCGTGCGTGTTGTCCGTTAGGTAGCGAAAAATCGGATTTGTGATAGCTAGCATCGGAGCGTGCGACGCAAGCCGAGCCCTCATCCGCGACCCGCCCCGATGGTGGGCCGGCCCGCCGCCCTGCTCGCCGTCGCCGGAGTGTTCCTCGTCGCGTTTTCGCTGTCTGTACCGGCGATGCTCCAGCAAGCGCTGTCCGGCCTCGCCATGCTCGTGGCGCTCGCCGCGGCCGGTGCGGCGGTGCTGCTGGTGCGGCAGCGGTCCGATCGGCTCAGGCGGTCGCTCGCCAGTTCGTCGGCGCGCAGCAAGGGGCTGGAGCGGGAGCTGCGGCAGCGCGCCACCCGTGACCCGGTGACCGGGCTGGCCAACCGGCGGCAGCTCACCGAACGGCTCGACAGGGTGCTCACCGGGGCGTCGCCGCCGGGTTTCACGGTCGCGCTCCTCGACCTCGACGGCTTCAAGGACGTCAACGACACGCTCGGCCACGAGGCCGGCGACGAGCTGCTCAAGCAGGTGTCGCACCGGCTGCGGGCGGCGCTGCCCGACGCCGACGTCCTGGCCCGCCTCGGCGACGACGAGTTCGCGGTCGTCTGGCGCGGCGCTTCGGACGCGTTCGAGGCGGCGTTCGCGCAGCTGCGGCCGTCGTACCCGGTGGCCGGCCGCCAGGTGCACCTCACCGGCAGCGCCGGGCTCGTCGCGGTCGGCGACCAGCGCAGCTCCGCCGACGTGCTGCGCGACGCCGATCTGGCCCTGGACGCGGCGAAGACGGCCGGCAAGGACCGGGTCGTCCGCTTCGAGCCCGACCTGCGCGCCGCCGCGGCCCGCCACCGCGAGCTGGCCTCGGGGCTGCGCCGGGCCCTTGCCGCGGGCGAGTTCGAGCTGCACTACCAGCCGGTCGTCCGCCTGCTCGACGAGCGGGTCACCGCGGTCGAGGCGCTGCTGCGCTGGCCGGCCGGCGGGGTGCCGCCGCTGACCTTCATCCCGGTCGCCGAGGCCATCGGGATGATCGTGCCGCTGGGCTGGTGGGTGCTGCGGCAGGCGTGCACCGACGCGAAGGCGTGGTTCGAGCGCGACGGGGTCGCCGTGACCGTCAACGTGTCCGGGCACCAGCTGCGCGAGGAGGACTTCGCCGAGCGGGTCCTCGCGGTGCTCGACGAGACCGGGCTGCCGCCCGCCGCGCTGGTCCTGGAGCTCACCGAGTCGGTGCTCGTCGACGACGCCGAGCGCACGGCGCGGCTCGGGCTGCTGCGGGAGCGGGGCGTGCGGATCGCCGTCGACGACTTCGGCACCGGGTATTCGTCGCTGGCGTACCTCGTACACCTCCCGGTCGACATCCTCAAGATCGACCGGACCTTCACGGCCTCGGGTGTCGACTCGACCCTGATGAAGGTGATCCTGCAGCTGGCGGAGGGGTTGTCGCTGCACACGGTCGCCGAGGGGGTCGAGACCGCCGCGCAGGCCCAGGCGTTGAAGGCGCTGGGCTGCCAGTACGCGCAGGGCTACCTGTACTCCCGGCCCGTGCCGGCGGCGCAACTGTCGTTTTGACGGTGTCACCCTGTCCGCAACCCGGCGGACACGGCGGTACACCTGCGGGAGCGTGTGATTGGAGGAGCCGAAGGGGGTACAAGATGACGCCGCAGCTTCTGGAACACGTCCGGGCCGAAGCACTGTTCGTCTCCGACGTGCAGTCCTCCGATCAGATGAGCCCCGAGCACATCCGCACCGCGGTGATGCGCAGCGTCCGGCGGCACGGGCCGCGTGGCTGCGCCGCACTGGTCGCGCACGAGTTCGGGGAGCACCCCGACACCGCCGTCAGCCGGATGGGCTGGGTCCTGGGCGCGGTGCGGCTGGCGTACGCCGCCTGAGGTGTTCTTGTCGTACCCCTGGGTGAGAATCCGGGGTATGAGATTCGTCGAGCTGGCCTCCGTCTCCGCCGACGTCGCGCGGACCCCGGGGCGCAACGCCAAGATCGACCTACTCGCCGACGCGCTGCGGAAGCTGGAGCCTTCCGAGCTTTCGCCGGGCGCCTCCTACCTGTCCGGTGAGCTGCGCCAGCGCCAGACCGGCGTCGGCTATGCGTCGCTGCGGGAGCTGCCACCGCCCGCCGAGACCGCCTCCCTGTCCGTCACCGACGTCGACGAGGCCTTCGCCGCCATGTCGCGGCTGTCCGGCAAGGGCTCGCAGGCGGCCCGGCGGCAGGCCGTCGCCGAGCTCTTCGGCGCCGCCACCGAGCCCGAGCGCCGCTTCCTGATCGGCCTGCTCAGCGGCGAGCTGCGGCAGGGCGCCCAGGCCGGCCTCCTCGTCGACGCCGTCGCCCGCGCCTCCGGCGTCCCCATCGCCCAGGTCCGCCGCGCCCTGCTGCTCGCCGGCGACCTGAAGCTCGTGGCCGCCGACGCCCTCACCGGCGGCGCCGACGCCCTCGCCGGCTATGCGCTCACCGTCGGCCGCCCGCTCTCCCCGATGCTCGCCCAGAGCGCCGCCACCCCCACCGACGCCCTCGCCGACACGGGCGTCCCCGCCGCCGCCGACACGAAGATCGACGGCGTCCGCATCCAGGTCCACCGCACCGGCGACCAGATCTCGGTCTTCAGCCGCAGCCTCGACGACCTCACCGCCCGCGTCCCCGTGGTCGTCGAGGCCGTCCGCGCCCTCGACGTCACCTCGATCGTCCTCGACGGCGAGGCCGTCGGCGTCGACGACACCGGCCGCGCCGTCCCCTTCCAGGAGACCTCCAGCCGCGCCGCCCGCCGCGACGGCACCGCCGTGCTCCAGCCGTTCTTCTTCGACATCCTGCACCTGGACGGCGCCGACCTGCTCGACGAGCCGGCCTCCGTGCGCTGGGCGGCCCTGGAGCGCGCCGTCCCCGCCGGCCTGCGCGTCGAGCGCACCATGCTCACCTCACCCGACGACGCCGAGCGCGTCTTCGCCGCCGCCGTCGCCGCCGGCCACGAGGGCCTCGTCATCAAGTCCGCCGCCGCCCCCTATGACGTCGGCCGGCGCGGCTCCGCCTGGGTCAAGGTCAAGCCCCGCCACACCCTCGACCTGGTAGTCCTCGCCGTCGAGTGGGGCCACGGCCGCCGCAAGGGCCTGCTGTCCAACCTCCACCTCGGCGCCCGCGACCCCGAGACCGGCGGCTTCGTCATGCTCGGCAAGACCTTCAAGGGCATGACCGACGAGATGCTCCGCTGGCAGACCGACCGCCTGAAGTCCCTCGCCGTCGAAGAGTCCGACTGGGTCGTCAAGGTCCGCCCCGAGCTGGTCGTGGAGATCGCCTTCGACGGCGTCCAGAAATCTCCCCGCTACCCCGGCGGCGTGGCCCTGCGCTTCGCCCGCGTCCTGCGCTACCGCGAGGACAAACGCCCCGAGGACGCCGACACCATCGACGCCGTCCGCGCCATCCACACCTCCACCCACCCCACCGACTCCTGACCCGATCCCACCCCCACTGACCTCGCCACCCACCCACCTCGCAGCCGGGCGTCCTGGCTCGTGTGCCCTTTGCCCCACGGCGTGCGTCCTGCCTCCGCGGTCGGCGTCCTACCTCTGCGGGCAGGTTGGGGGGTCGCTGGCCTCGGGGTCGGGTTGGGTCGCTGGCCTCGGGTCGGGTTGGGTCGTGCCGTTGGTGCCGTTGGTGCCGTTGGTGCCGTTCGCGCGGGTGGGCCGCTGTGCTGTCGCCGGCACGGGCAGCCCGGCAGTGGCGCTGGCCTCTGTCGGTGGACCGTTGCGCTGTCGGCCTCCGCGGGCGGTGTTCTGTCTTCACGGGCGGGCTGGTCGCCGGGCTCCGGGGTCAGGTTGGGTGGGTCGCTGGGCTCCGGGGTCAGGCTGGGTGGGTCGCTGGGCTATGGGGTCGGGTTGGGTCGTGATGTTGCTGCCGTTCGCGTGGGTGGGCCGTTGTGTGGTCGGGCCTCCGCGGGCAGCCTGGCAGTGGCGCTGGCCTCGGTGGACTGTTGTGCCGTCGGCCTCCGCGGGCGGTGTTCTGTCTTCACGGGCGGGCTGGTCGTCGGGCTCCGGGGTCAGGTTGGGTGGGTCGCTGGGTTCTGGGGTCGGGTTGGGTCGTGATGTTGCTGCCGTTCGCGTGGGTGGGCCGTTGTGTGGTCGGGCCTCCGCGGGCAGCCTGGCAGTGGCGCTGGCCTCAGCCTGGCAGTGGCGCTGGCCTCGGTGGACTGTTGTGCCGTCGGCCTCCGCGGGCGGTGTCCTGTCTTCACGGGCGGGCTGGTCGTCGGGCTCCGGGGTCAGGTTGGGTCGTGATGTTGCTGCCGTTCGCGTGGGTGGGCCGTTGTGTGGTCGGGCCTCCGCGGGCAGCCGGGTCGTGGTGCTGGCTTCTGTCGGTGGACCGTTGCGCCGCCGGTCCCCGCGGGTGGTGTCCTGCCTCCGCGGTTGGGTCGTGTGGACGGTCTCCGTGGGCAGGCCGTTTGTGTCGCGGTGTCCGTGGGCCGGGCGGGTCGTGATGTGGTCATCGTCCGAGCTGGCAGGGTCGTGACGGGCGGGTCTTGGGCTCCGTGACGGGTTGGCCGAGAGCGAGCCAGAGTGTGCGGTTGGTGGGTGCGTTGCTCGCCCAGGTGCGAGTGGGGCCTTCCGGCTTCCCCGCCGGGTGGGTCCGGTTGCGACGGCCTCCGTGGGCGGACCGGTTGTGGCGACGGCTCCGGGCGGGCCGGTTCGTGGTGCCGGTCTTCGTGGGCAGAACCGGTTTGTGGCGAAGTGTTCGTTAATGGGTTGAGATGCGGTCGAGATCCTTATTGGTGGGGTCCTGATGAACGGACGCCTGCGCGCAGCGTCGGCTGCAGCGGATTTCTCTGGCGCTCACAGGCGCTCCCGGGGTGCCGCGCTGTCGGCTTCTGGACTCGAGCCGGGCGACAGGTCGGGGTCATGACTTGTGGGGTTATGCGGGGGAGTCCGCGAGGTCGTCGAGGAGGTCTTCGGGTTCGGGGCCTCGGGCTTCCTTGCGGGCGAGGTAGGCGAAACCGAACAGCGTGAGGATGGCCAGGAGCCACCACTGCAGGACGTAGCCGGCGTTCTGCAGGGCGTTCTGCTTCTCGGGGGCCACCGCGGTCAGGCCGGGGGCGGGCTGGTCGGTGCTGACGTAGGCGTTGTACACCGGGTACGGCATCGACGGGGCGAGGGCCGACGGGGTGATGCGGCGGATCTCCAGGCGGCCGTTGACCTCCTTGGGCGGGCCGCCGCGGCTCTCCGACGGGCGGAGGCGGCCGAGGACGGTCTGCTCGCCGGGCGGGGCAGGAGGGACCGACGGCATGGCGAGGGCGCCTGACTCGGCGGGGGGCACCCAGCCGCGGTCGACGAGCACGGCGGTGCCGTCGGGCAGGACCAGCGGGGTGAGCACCTCGAAGCCCACCCGGCCCTCGACGGTGCGGCCGCGGACGAGGATCTCGCGGGACGGGTCGAACTGGCCGGTGACCTGCACGCGGAGCCACTCCGTGTCGGCGTGGGGGGCGGGGCCGGTGGTGCCGGGGGTGCCGGCGGGGCGGGGGACGGCGTCGGTGAGCGGGACCGGGGTGGCCGACGTGCCCGCCGTGATGCGGGCGTTGATCGACGCGCGCTGGTGATAGCGGTCGAGCTGCCAGAGGCCCAGAAGCACCATGACCGTCGCGGCGGCGACGGTCAGCGCGGCGTAGCCGAGCCACCGGGGCGACGCGAGAAACCGGTACACAAGCAAGAACGGTATCCGGTGCGTTCCGGACAGTTGCTGTGGCGCCCACCCGGTATCGTCCGGGACACACGTTTGCCCCAGCGCCAGAGGAGCATCATGAGCACGATCCCGAGGCTGGTGATCAGCGCGCCATCCTCCGGTCACGGCAAGACTGCCGTTTCCGTAGGCCTGCTGTCCGCGCTGTCGGCCCGGGGTTACCGGGCCGCCGGGTTCAAGATCGGTCCGGACCACGTCGACGCCGCGTATCTCGGGCTGGCCGCGGGACGGCCCGGGCGGAATCTCGATCCGCGGATGATCGGGGCGAAGCGGGTGGGGCCGCTGTTCGCGCACGGGGCACAGTCGCTGGACATCGCGGTCGTCGAGGGCACGATGGGGCTGTTCGACGGGCTCGCGGGCCGCACCGACAGCGAGTCCACGGCGCAGATCTCCGGCCTGCTGCGGGCGCCCGTGGTCCTGGTCGTGGACGTCGGCGCCATGGGGCAGTCGGTGGCCGCTCTGGTGCATGGCTTCCGGGCGTACGACGAGCTGCTGTGGCTCGGCGGCGTCATCCTCAACCGGGTCGCCTCGTCGCGGCACGAGCAGCTGCTGCGCGAGGCGCTCGACGACATCGGGGTGCCGGTGCTCGGCGCGCTGCGTCGCCACGCGCTCACCGACATCGGCGACGCCGGCGCGCCGCTGCCGTCGCGGCACCACGGGGTCGCGCCCGTGGTCCACCACAACCTCGACGCGGTCCGCGCGGTGCGGCGCCTCGGCGAGGTGATCGCGGGGGCCGTCGACATCGACCGGGTGATGGCCCTGGCCCGCTCCGCGCCCCGGCTCACCACCGACCCGTGGAACGCCGCCGAGGAGGTCGCCGCCGCGCGGGTCGCCGAGCCGGCCGTCACGCGCATCGGCCGCCGCCCGGTCATCGGGGTCGCGTTCGCCTACCCGGAGACCGCCGAGCTGCTCACCGCCGCCGGTGCCGAGGTCGTGCCGTTCGACCCGCTGCGCGACGAGGCGCTCCCCGCCGGCGTGGACGGTCTCGTCGTCGGCGGCGCGCTCCCCGAGTCGTACGCGGAGGAGCTCGGCTTCAACACCCGCCTCCGCGCCGCCGTCGCCGCGCACGCCGCCGCCGGCAAGCCGATCGCCGCGGAGGGCACCGGCCTGGTGTGGCTCTGCCGCGACTTCAACGGCCGGCCCATGTGCGGTGTCGTCGACGCCTCGGCCCGCGAGACCGACCTGGTCGTCCTGGGGTACCGGGAGGCGACCGCCCGCAGCTCGTCGGTGCTGCTCCCGGTCGGTGCCCAGGTCGTCGGGCACAAGATGCACCGGACCACGATCAGCCCCCGGGCCGGCCTGCAGGCCGCCTGGACCTGGGCCGGCGGCCCCGCGGAGGGCTTCGTGCACCGCGGCGTCCACGCGTCGTACCTCGGCCTGCACTGGGCCGGCACGCCGTCCATCGCGTCCCGCTTCGTGGCCTCGGCCGGCGCCGCCGCCACGCCGGTGCACGGGCAGTGGACGACACCGAGCACCCATCCGTATGGCCGTCCGTCCGTGGCACCGGCGGCGCAAGCCCCGTCGGGCGGCACGACCCTGCAGTTCCCGGCCGCCCCGGTGAGCGGCACCGCCGCCGTGCCGGCAGCGGCGGACACCGGCGACGCCCGGATCGGCCTGACCAAGCCCGACCCGGCGCGCACCCCGGCCCCGCCCGGCGCGAGCCCCGTCTCCGCACCGGCCGGCTTCGCCCCGGCTGGCGTGAGCGCGCCCGGCCTGGGCACGCCCCCGGCCGCCAGCCCCGTGTCGGTCCCCGGCCCGGTCTCGGCACCTGCCGGGTACACCGCCCCGCCGACGACGTACTCGCCGCCCGCTCCGGTGGTCGGACCGGGCGCGCTCCCGGTGGCGGGCGCCGAGGAGCCGCCGACCGCGGCCATCGCGACCCAGGAGCCCCGGCGGCCCCAGGAGCCGATCGCGGCCATCGCGACCCAGGGGCCCCAGCCGCCGGCCGAGGCCGGCAGCGCTCAGGACGAGCAGCACGAAGACCAGGACGGCATCGCGTCGAGCCCGTTCGGCCCCACCAGCCGGGTGGCGGTCGCCCTGGCGTCCGCGAGCCAGACCGCCGGAGCTGAAACCGCGGTGACGGGCGACGCCGGAGCGGACACCGCGGCTGCTGAGGCGAGCGTTGGGGTGTCTTCCCCCGCGAACGCGCCCGCGACGGCCTCCGGGCTGCCATCGTCTGGGGTTGTGCCGACGACTGTCTCCGCCCCGCCCATGTCCGTCTCGACCCCACCCGCAGGCACGGCCCCCGGCGACGCCGCCGAGGCGGCCGGGACCGTCGCCGCGTCCAGCCCCGTGTCCGGGCCCGGCGTGGCCGGCGCGGGTGCCGTCGCGGTCGACGCCGTGATCGCGACCGGCCAGGCCGGCGCCGCCGAGGCCGCCGGATCCGTCGGCGCGTCCGGGCCGGTGTCGACCCCGCCGTCGAGCGCCGGGAGCGGCCACCAGTGGCCGGCCGATCCGGCGACGTCGGCGGCCGTGCCGGTCTCGCCCGCCCCGATGCCGACCGTCGCCGCGCCCGTGTCGGCGGCGCCCGGCGGGATGACGGCGATCCCCGCCGCCGAGCGCCTGGAGGAGGCGCCGACGGCGTACCTGCAGCTGCCGGTCCAGGAGAGCGACCCGGTCTCCGCACCCCCGGCCACGACGCAAGCGCTCCCGGCCACGACGCAAGCGCCGCAGGCCACGCCACAGGCGCCGCAGGCCACGACGCAAGCGCCGCAGGCCACGCCGCAGGCGCCGCAGGCCGTGGTGCAGCGGCCGGCGACCGAGGGGGCCGAGGGGGACGGGCCGCCGACGTCGGGTCCGCCCGCCGGCGGTGCGACGGAGGCCGCCTAGTGTCGACCTGGTCGGTGGCGCTGCGCCGCTTCCCGTCGCTGTCGGTCCAGACGCCCAGGCTCACGGTGCGCCCGCTGTGCGCCGACGACGACAAGCGGGTCGGTGAGATCTTCGCCGACAAGCTCGTCCGGCGGTGGCTGCCGATCGCGCAGGACGACAACAGCGAGTTCGACGGCTACGCCTGGTGCACGGAGCTGGCCGTCGAGCGCCGGGACAGCGGCGCCGGCGACCACTACGGGATCGTGCGGCGCGAGGACGAGCGGCTCGTCGGCTGCCTGTGGACGAAGAACACGGACTGGCTGACCAGGTCGACGGAGATCGCGTACGCGGTGGCCGCCGACGCCCGCGGCTACGGCGTCGCGCCCGAGGCGGTCGACGTACTGGCGCTGTCGCTGCTGCTGGAGCACCGGTTCCAGCGCATCGAGCTGCGGGTCGCCCCCGGCAACGTCGCGTCGCGGCGGGTCGCGGAGAAGGCCGGCTTCACGTACGAGGGGCTCATGCGCAACGCGGGGTCGCTGTACACCGGCCGGGTGGACCTCGAGAGCTGGTCACTGGTCCCGGCCGACATCAGTGGGGGCGTCTGACCGCCCGAGGCGGCGGG
>NZ_JBFAJA010000046.1:39150-79715 GCF_040654975.1 Dactylosporangium sp. NPDC050588
TGCCTGAAAACGGCGGCGGTGCCTGAAAACGGCGGCGGTGCCTGAAAACGGCGGCGGTGCCTGAAAACGGCGGCGGTGCCTGAAAACGGCGGCGGTGCCTGAAAACGGCGGCGGCGCCTGAAAACTCAGCGGCGGTTTTTCAGCACGCGAGGCTTGGCGTTCGTGCCGTGGGCGACGAGATTGCTGGGCGGCGTGAACTGGCGCACGGCGGTGCCGGCGAGCGCGTCGCGCAGCGTGTCGGCGACCGTTTCGCGGGGCTTGCCGGCGTTCGCGGAGCCGACCCGGTGCAGCGGGTTGTCGGGGTCGGCGATGAACCCGGCGATCGTCAGCCCCGGCGTCATGCCGACGAACCACGCGGCCCGGTTGTCGTCCGTCGTGCCTGACTTGCCCGCGACGGGCCGTTGGACCGTCCCGTAGACGCGCGCCGCCGTGCCCGCGCCGCCGCAGTCGCCGGTCGCCGCCTTGTACCCAGTGACGCAGCGGGCCGCGTCGATCGCGCCGCGGGCGACGTCCGGCGAGATCACCTGGGCGCAGCGGGGGCGGGCCACCGGTACACCTTGCGCATCCAGGGCCTCGGAGCCGTCCTGCTGCCGGATGGACACGACGGGGATCGGCTCGCAGTGGATGCCGTCGGCGGCGACCGTGGCGAACGCGCCGGCCATCTCCAGCGGGGTGGTGTCGGCGACGCCCAGGGTGAAGGCGCCCCAGGTCTTCGCCTTCGCGGGGGAGGCCTGCAGCTTGTCGATGCCGGTGCGCCAGTGCAGCCCGAGGCGCTCGGCCATGCGGACCGCGGCCTCGGCGCCGACGCGCTGCTCCAGCTGCACGAAGAACGTGTTGACGGACCTGCCGAAGCCCGACCACATGGTGTGCCGGCCGGTCATGGAGGCCGAGGCGTTGGAGGGGCACCAGCTGTCGATGCCGCAGCGCGCCGGGCTGTCGCGACCCGTCTTGTACTTGGAGACGAACGTCTTCGGCGAGTTGATCGCGGTGTCCAGCGGCATGCCCTGTTCGAGGGCGGCGAGCATCGTGAACATCTTGAACGTCGACCCGGCCTGGTAGCCGGCCATGTCGCCGCCGCCGAGCAGCGGGTTGACGGTGTTCGGGTAGTTGCCGCGGAGGCGCTTGCGCTGGCGCGGGTCGGAGTGCGGGCCGTTGCTGGCGCGGTCGAGGGAGTACGTGCGGTTCACCGCCATCGCCCGCACGAGCCCGGTGCCGGGTTCGACCGCGACCTGCCCGAGGGCGTAGGCGCTGCGCGTCTTCTCCCGCTTCAGCACCTGCGCCTGCGCGATGTCCTGGACCCGCGGGTCGAGGGAGGTCGTCACGGTGTACCCGCCGCGCCGCAGCCGGTCGAGGCGCTCCTGCGGGTTGGCGCCGAGCCCGGGCTGCGCGGCCCACCAGGACCGGAACATCGCGCAGAAGAAGCCCCAGCCGGCCCGGGTCTCCAGGCAGTCGTTCGGCGGTTCGCTGAGCTTCAGCGCGATCGGGGTGGCGCGCGCGGCGGCGGCGTCGGTGGCGTTGACGTGCCCGAGCTCGGCCATCCGGTCGATGACGTAGTCGCGCCGGGCGGTGGCGGCCGCCGCGTCGGTGGCCGCCGGGTCGTACGAGGACGGCGCCTGCACCAGGCCCGCCAGCAGCGCCGCCTCGGGGACGGTGAGGTCGGCGGGGCGTTTCGAGAAGTACACCTCGGCGGCGGCGAGGACGCCGTAGGCGCGGTGACCGAAGTAGGCGACGTTGAGGTAGCGCTCCAGGATCTCGGTCTTGCTCATGTGCTTCTCGAGCTCGATGGCGAGCTTCATCTCGCGCAGCTTCCGGGCGCCGGTCTGCTCGGTCGCCTCCGACACCTCGGCCGGGGTGTCGGCGCTGTCGCGCAGGACGTTGCGCACGTACTGCATGGTGAGCGTCGACGCGCCCTGCGACACCGAGCCCGCCTTCTGGTTCGCGACGAACGCCCGCGCGACACCCTTGAAGTCGACGCCGTGGTGCTCCCAGAAGCGGGCGTCCTCGGCGGCGACGATCGCCCGCTGCATCGTGGGCGAGATCGTGTCGATGGTGGTGTACGTGCGGTACTCCTCGTAGAACTGGGCGAGGAGGGTCGTGCCGTCGGCCGCGTAGACGTGGCTGGTCTGCGCCGGCAGGGAGGACCGCAGCGCGCCGACCGGCATCGACAGGGCGTCGGTGCCGCGCTTCACGCCCACGCCGGTGAGCGCGACCATGGGATAGACCAGGGCAGCGATCGCGAGCCCGACGATGAGGCCGGTCCGGACGAGGGCCAGGAATCCGCCGGCCACTCGCAGCGTGCGCGCGATCACACCTCCAAGCTAGGACAATTCGCCGTGCCGTACGCGACGATCGCCTGATGCTGCGGTTCCACGGCGATGCCGAGGTCGCGCCCGGTCTGGTCGACCTGGCGGTCAACGTGCGACAGGAGACGCCCCCGTCGTGGCTCACGGAGCCGGTCGCGGCGTCCCTGGCGCACCTCGCGCGATACCCGGACCGGACGGAGGCGACCGCGGCGATCGCGGCGCGGCACGGCCGGCCGGTGGACGAGGTGCTGCTGACGGCCGGCGCGGCGCAGGCGTTCACGCTGCTCGCTCAGGTGCTGCGCCCCCGGCACGCGGTGGTGGTGCATCCGCAGTTCACCGAGCCGGAGAGCGCGCTGCTGACCGTGGGGCACGCCGTGGACCGGCTGCTGCTGTCGGCCGACGACGGATTCGCACTGAAAGATCCGCCGGAATCGGCCGACCTCGTCATAGTCGGCAACCCCACCAATCCAACCTCATGTCTGCATAAATCCGCACAAATCGCGGGATGGGTCCGGCCCGGCCGGACGGTCGTCGTCGACGAGGCGTTCGCCGACACCGTCCCGGGCGAGCCCGAGTCGCTCAGCGGCAACCGCGACGTCGTCGTCATCCGCAGCCTGACCAAGACCTGGGGCCTCGCCGGCCTGCGCATCGGCTACGTCCTCGGTCCCCGCGACCTGATCGCCGAGCTCGACCGGCACGCGCCGCTGTGGAGCGTCTCCACCCCCGCCCTCGCCGCCGCCACCGCCTGCGCGTCGCCCCTCGCGGTCCAGACCGAGCGGGCCATCGCCGAGCGGCTCACGGCGGACCGCGACCACCTCGTCGCCGCGCTGCGAGCCGCCGGTGTGGAGATCGCCGGTGTACCGCGCAGCTCGTTCGTCCTGGTCAGGGTCGTCGATGGCGGCCGGGTCCGGCACGCCCTGCGCGGGCACGGGTTCGCGGTGCGACGTGGCGAAACGTTCCCGGGACTGGGCCCGGACTGGTTACGTATTGCGGTGCGGGACACTGCCACGAGTGACGCGTTCGTCGCGGTGTTGTCCAAGGTACTGGGAGGGTGACGTGCTCACTGAGACATTTTCTGGGACAATCGCGGCGATCCGGCCGCTCGACGACGAGGCGATCGCGGCGGCCAGGGCGCTGCAGGCCAGGCTGACCAAGCCGCCGGGGTCCCTCGGCGCGCTGGAGATGCTGGCGGTGCGCCTGGCGGGCCTCGCCGGCGCCTGCCCGCCCCCCATCCCGCAGCCCGCCGCGCTGGCGATCTTCGCCGGCGACCACGGCGTGCACGCGCAGGGGGTGACGCCGTGGCCGCAGGAGGTCACCGCGCAGATGGTCGCCAACTTCCTGGCCGGCGGCGCGGTCGTCAACGCGTTCGCCCGGCAGTGCGGCGCGAGCGTGACCGTCGTCGACGTCGGCGTGAAGGCGACCCTCGACCCCGCCGACGGCCTGGAGCTGCGCAAGGTCCGCCCCGGCACCCGCGACCTGAGCGCCGGGCCGGCGATGACCCGCGAGGAGGCGCTCCAGGCGATCGAGGTCGGCATCGACATCGCCCAGAAGCTCGTCGACGGCGGCGCGAAGGTGCTGCTGACCGGCGACATGGGCATCGCCAACACCACTCCGTCGGCGGCGCTGATCGCGGCGTTCACGCACGCCGACCCCGCGTCGGTGACCGGGCTGGGCACCGGCATCGACAGCGAGACCCACGCCCGGAAGGTGGCGGTCGTCACGTCCGCGGTCGTCGCGCTGCACGCCGAGGACCCGGTCGACGTCATCGCCGCGGTCGGCGGCCTGGAGCACGCCGCCCTCGTCGGCTACATCCTGCGGGCCGCGGCGCTGCGCGTACCCGTGATCATCGATGGGGTCATCGCCGCGTCGGCGGCCCTCGCCGCCGCCGCGCTCGCCCCGGCCAGCACCTCGGCGATGATCGCCGGGCACCGGTCGGCCGAGCCCGGAGCCGGCGTGGCGCTCGGCTATCTTGAGCTGGAACCGCTCGTCGACCTGGGCCTGCGCCTGGGCGAGGGCACCGGCGCCGTGCTGGCGCTGCCGATCGTGGCCAGTGCTGTCCGCGTGTTGCACGAGGTAGCCACTTTCGACTCAGCTGGAGTAGCCCACAAGTGAACCCATACCCCCTCGGTCTGGTGCTCGACGGCTTGCGTGTCCTGGTGGTCGGCGGCGGTGCCGTGGCCACCAGGCGCGTCCCCGCACTGCTCGACGCCGCCGCGGACGTCGTGCTGGTGTCTCCCCACATCACCCCCGCCCTGCAGGCCCACGTCGACGCGGGCCGGGTCACCTGGCGCGCGCGGCGCTTCGAGCCGGGCGACATCGAGGACGCGTGGCTGGTCCACGTGGCGGTCAGCGACCCCGCCGCGGCCGCCGAGATCAGCGAGCTGGCCGCCGCCCGGCGGGTCTTCTGCGTCCGCGCCGACGACCGGCACGCCGCCACCGCCTGGACCCCCGCGGTGACCCGCCAGGGGCCGGTGACCGTCGCCGTGCTCGGGGGCGGCGACCCGGCCCGCGCCGTCGCCGTCCGTGACGCGATCGGCGAGCACCTCGCGACCGGCTCGATCCTCGCGACCACCCCGCCCGAGGCCGGTCCGGGCCGGGTCGCGCTGGTGGGCTCCGGCCCCGGCGACCCGGAGCTGCTCACGGTCCGCGGCCGCCGGCTCCTCGCGGCCGCCGACGTGGTCGTCATCGACCGGCTCGCCGCCGGCCTGCTGCTCGACGAGCTGCGCCACGACGTCGAGCTGTTCGACGCCTCGAAGATCCCCTACGGCCCGTCCGCCGCGCAGGAGGAGATCAACCGGGTGCTGGTCGACCGCGCCCGGCAGGGCAAGTTCGTCGTCCGGCTCAAGGGCGGCGACCCGTATGTCTTCGGACGCGGCGGTGAAGAGCTTCTGGCCTGTGTCGCGGCCGGTGTACCGGTGAGCGTCGTCCCCGGGATCAGCAGCTCCATCGCGGTGCCCGCCGCGGCCGGCATCCCGATCACCCACCGGGGGCTGGCGCACGAGTTCACCGTCGTCTCCGGCCACCTGGCGCCGGCGCACCCCGAGTCGCTGGTGGACTGGGCGGCCCTCGCGCGGCTGCGCGGCACGCTGAGCATCCTGATGGGTCTGAAGAACCTGCCGGCGATCGCCGCCGTCCTCCAGGAGCACGGCCGCGCGCCCGACACCCCGGTCGCGGTGATCCAGGAGGGCACGACCCGCGACCAGAAGGTCGTGCGCGCGCGGCTCTCCACGGTCGCCGACGCGGTGAAGGAGGCGGCGCTGCGCCCACCGGCCGTGATCGTCGTCGGCCCGGTCGTCGACGCCCTCGCCGCCTGAGCCGAAACCTCATGATCCGGAAGACCTTGTGCACCTATAGCTGCACGAAGTCTTCCGGATCATGGGAACGGTGGATCAGGAGCGGTCGAGCTCCAGGGCGCAGCGGATCAGGCCCAGGTGCGAGTAGGCCTGCGGGTGGTTGCCCAGGGCCCGCTCGGTCAGCGGGTCGTACTCCTCCGGCAGCAGGCCCGTCGGGCCGGCACACTCGATGAACTGGGCGAAGAGCTCCTCCGCGTCCGCCCGGCGGCCGGTGCGCAGGTACGCCTCGATCATCCAGGTCGTGCACAGGTGGAAGCCGCCCTCGACGCCCGGCAGCCCGTCGTCCCAGCGGTACCGGTACACCGTGGGACCCTCCCGCAGGTCGGCCTCGACCGCCAGGACGGTGGCGAGGAACCGCGGGTCGTCGTCGGCGAGCAGCCCCGACAGGCCGATCCACAGCACCGACGCGTCCATCTCGTCGTAGCCGTACGCGACGGTGTAGGCGCCGAGCTTCTCGTCCCAGCCCTTGTCGAGCACGTTCTCGGCGATCGTGGAGCGCAGCGGCCCCCACGACTCCGGCACGGGGCGGCCGGCCCGCTCGAAGAGCTGGATGCCGCGGTCCACGGTCATCCAGCACATGACCTTCGAGTAGACGTAGTGCCGGGGCCGCCGGCGCGCCTCCCAGATGCCGTGGTCGGGCTCGTGCCAGCGCCGCTCGACGGCCTCGACCATCTGCTCCATGAGGGCGAAGTCGCCGTCCTCCGGCGGGCGCAGCTCGGCGAGCGTGGTGACCAGGTCGGCGACCGGGCCGAACACGTCGAGCTGCACCTGGCCGTTGGCCGCGTTGCCGACCCGCACCGGGCGGGAGCCCGCGTAGCCGGGCAGCGCCTCGATGACGGCCTCCGGCCCGAGTTCCGTGCCGTCGAGGTTGTACAGCGGGTGCAGCCGCTCCGGGTGCCCGTCGGTGTTGTCGGCGACCTTCAGCGTCCACTTCAGCAGCGACTCGGCCTCCTCGGTCGAGCCGAGGTCGACGAGCGCCTTGGCGGTCAGCGAGGCGTCGCGCAGCCAGCAGTACCGGTAGTCCCAGTTGCGCGACCCGCCGACCTCCTCCGGCAGCGACGACGTCGCCGCGGCCAGGATCGCGCCGGTCGGCTTGTGCCACAGGCCGCGCAGCGTCAGCGCGCTGCGCCGGACCAGGTCGCGGGCGACCGACGGCAGCTTCAGCGCGTCGGACCAGTCCCGCCACGCGGCCTCCGCGGCGATCTGCCGCTCATCGAGCTGCACCCGCGGCGGCTCGATCGAGTCGGTGCCCAGCCGCAGCTCCAGCATGGCGCTGCCGCCGGTGGCGCCGAGGTCGACCGTGGCACGGGCCAGGTCGCTGTGGCCGTCGGAGCTGATCTCCCACTCGATGCCGGGGGAGTAGAGCACCATCGGCTCGTTGGAGCCGAGCACCAGCAGGCCGTCGTCGCCGAGCGGCTGCAGGCGGATGTGCACCTGGCCGAAGTCGGGCCGCGGCACGAAGTCGACCCGGACCCGGGAGCTGCCCGACAGCACCCGGATCAGCGAGTTGCCCGTGCGGTGGTGGTCGAGCCAGTCGGTGACGGTGAGGCCCGACCAGCGGGTCTCCACGGTCATCGTGCCCGGGCGGTACCGCTGACCCAGCGGGATCCCGCCCTTCTCCGGCTGGACCGTGAAGTGGCCCGCGGCGGTGTCGCCGAGCAGGTCGGCGAAGACCGCGCCGGAGTCCGGCTTCGGGTGGCACAGCCAGGTGACCCGGGCCGCCGGCGTGAGCAGCGCGACGGTGTGCGTGTTGGAGAGCATCGAGTGCCGCTCGATCGGCACCGCCTGCTCGCCGAAGAGCCAGCGCCGCCGGGTGTGCAGCAGCAGCTCCAGCACGCTCACGGCCGCCTCGGCGTCGGGGATGCTGAAGCGGGCCAGCGTCTCGGTGCCGCCGTCCACGGAGCCGACCTTGATGCCCAGGTCGGGGCCGTGCAGGTGGGCGAACGCCTTCTCGTCGGTCGCGTCGTCGCCGAGGTACACGATGGCGCTCGCCGACACCTGCATCCGCAGCGCGTCGACCGCGAGGCCCTTGTCGGTCGGCACCACCGACAGCTCGATGACCTCCTTGCCGGTGGTCACCTCGATGTCGGGCCACAGCGCCGCACCGCTGCGGACCGCGTCGAAGACCCGCCCGGCGACGTCGCGCGGCGCCGCGCGGGTGTGCACCGCGACGCTGGCCGGCTTGGCCTCCAGGCGCACGCCCGGCTGGTCGCGGCAGATCGCGGTGAGCGCCGCGTGCAGCTCCGCGCGGCGCTGCTGGCGCTCCGGGGGCAGCTCGTCGACGTAGCCGACGTCGAACTCGGAGCCGTGGCTGCCGACCAGCCGCACCTCGGCCGGCAGGCGCGAGAGTGCGGCGAGGTCGCGCAGCGCGCGGCCCGAGATCACGCCGACGGTCGTCTGTGGCAACGAGGACAACGCGCGGACGGCCGCTACGGATTCTGGGCTGGGGGTCGCCTTCGTAGGGTCGGCGACGATGGGGGCGAGAGTGCCGTCGTAGTCACATGCCACCAGAAGGTTCGGCACGCGGGCGACGCGCAGCACCGCCGCGCGGAGGTCCGGGTCGAGCGAGAGGACGCTGCCTGTCGCCGAGTGTTGGTTCATGTCCGGCCTGTTCGTGGGAGCGATGGAGGTCGTTTGGGCATTTGACGTGCACACGGCGGTGCAAGGGCGGTCGTGTGGTCGTCATGATGCTGCGCCGAGAGCGTCGAGAAACGCGTCCGCCCAGGCGCGGACATCGTGTGAGCGCAGGTGGGAATGCATAGCATGCATCCGTTTGCGCCCTTCGACCGGGTCGACGTGGATCGCACGCATGAGTGCGTCTTTCACCCCGTCGAGGTCGTGCGGATTGCACAGGAAGGCCTGTCGCAGCTCGGCCGCCGCGCCGGCGAACTCCGACAGCACGAGCGCGCCGCCACCGTCGGCGCGGGCGCCGACATACTCCTTGGCAACGAGATTCATGCCGTCCCTCAGGGGAGTCACCATCATGACGTCGGCCGCGACGTACAACGCGGCCAGCTCAGCCCGACTGTACGACTGATGCAGGTAGTGCACGGCCGGTTGGCCAACTCGTCCGTACTCCCCATTGATCCGCCCGACCTCACGCTCAACGTTCACCCGCAGCGTCTGGTAGTGCTCCACTCGCTCCCGGCTCGGCGTAGCCACTTGTACCATCACCGTATCCGGCGCCGTGAGTCGTCCATCCGACAACAATTCACGGAAGGCCTTCAGCCTTCTTTCTATCCCCTTGGTGTAGTCGAGACGATCCACTCCCAGGATGATCGTCTTCGGCTCACCCAGCTCGGTCCTGATCGCCTTGGCTCTGGCCTGCACTTCGGGCGAGGCGGCGAGCCGCTCCATCTCCTCGACGTCGATCGAGATCGGGAAGGCCTCGGCGCGCACCGTGCGGCCCTCCCACTCCACGACGCCGCGCCGCACCCGGGTGCCCAGCAGATGTCGGGACAGTTGGACGAAGTTCTGCGCGCCGAGTGGCCGTTGGAAACCAACCAGATCGGCACCGAGCAGACCCTTGAGAAGTTCCGCCCGGCGGGGTAGTTGCATGAACAGTTCGACCGGGGGAAATGGGATGTGCAGAAAAAACCCGATCTTGAGATCGGGTCGGGTCTCGCGCAGCAGCGCCGGCACGAGCTGCAGCTGGTAGTCCTGGATCCATACGGTGGCGCCGGGTGCCGCGTCGTCGGCGACGGCCTTCGTGAACCGCTCGTTGACCAGCCGGTACGACTCCCACCATCGTCGTTTGAAGATCGGTGTCTCCACGGCGTCGTGATAGAGCGGCCACAGGCTGGAGTTGGAGAACCCCTCGTAGTACCGCTCGACCTCGCCCGCGCTCAGCGCGACCGGGTGCAGCTGCACCCCGCCCGCCTCGAAGGTCTCCTCGGGCAGCTGCGCGTCCCCCGTGCCGCCCGACCAGCCCACCCACGTCCCGTTGCGCTGCTGCAGGACCGGCTCCAGTGCCGTTACGAGGCCTCCTGGGCTCCTGCGGAAGCTGACCTCGCCGTCCGGTCCGACCACCTTGTCGACCGGCAGTCGATTGGCGACCACCACGAATGCACTGTTTCCAGCCACGTGTCGTGTCCTCCCCCTGGGTGATCCACCCTCGTACTTTCAGCCTACTGATCCGCGAAGTGCCCGGCAGCATGCAGCGTCCTGGCTCACAGGTGCGATCCTGCTGGGCATGTCCTCGCACGATGCCTACGCCGAGCCCGAACGGGGCCGGACGCTCACCGTCGTCCTGCTCGCTTTGCTGATCCTGACCGTCATCGGTGCATTGTTCGGATTCGTGCTAGGGCGTCGAGACATTGATGACCCTAAGTCAAATGCCGGCAACGGACAGTCTTCCCGGCCTGTCGATTCCGTCACCAGCCAGGCCGCCCCGAAAGGCATGCCGTGCCCGGCCTTCATGGAGGACGGGGTCAAGGACCGCGACGGCAAGGCGGCCCTGCCGCTGGTCCTGCAGCTGTACGTCCGCACCGACCGGCACGAGGTCTGGATCTGCCTGGAGGCGGACGGCGACGGCCTGTGGTATCAGGGGCACGACAGGCGCAAGAACTTCTCGGGTGTCGACGGGTCCGGCGAGACGCCGATCGAGGGCGACAACGGGCTCCTGGTTCCCAGGGGTAACGTCACCAACGCCGGCAACGACAAGTACATCGCGACCAACGAGGGCACCACGTACACCGTCTCCCGGGACAAGCTCGTGATCGCCGGCAAGCAGACCACTTCGGAGGACGTGCGGGAGTCCCAGCCGAGGAAGTGACGCCCGATTTGGGGGCGGGCGGCATGGCCTGGAAAGATTGACCCGACGCGAACACAGACTTACCGGAGGTAGGGGCGCACCGTGGCGCAGTACATCTACGTGCTCGAGAAGGCGCGCAAGGCGCACGGCGACAAGGTCGTGCTCGACAACGTCACGCTGTCGTTCCTGCCCGGCGCGAAGATCGGCGTGGTCGGCCCCAACGGCGCCGGCAAGTCGAGCCTGCTCAAGATCATGGCCGGGCTCGACAAGCCGAGCAACGGCGAGGCCCGGCTCATGCCCGGCTACACCGTCGGCATGCTCCTGCAGGAGCCGCCGCTCAACGAGAGCAAGACCGTCCTCGGCAACATCGAGGAGGCCGTCGCCGAG
The DNA here is from genome assembly GCF_040654975.1 of Dactylosporangium sp. NPDC050588. Lineage (NCBI taxonomy): Bacteria > Bacillati > Actinomycetota > Actinomycetes > Micromonosporales > Micromonosporaceae > Dactylosporangium > Dactylosporangium sp. NPDC050588. Next base: position 49,947 of record NZ_JBFAJA010000046.1, read on the forward strand.
ACCAAGGCGAAGCTCGCCCGGTTCAACGAGGTCGCCGAGCTCATGGCGACCGACTACACCGACGAGCTGATGGAGGAGATGGGCCGCCTGCAGGAGGAGCTCGACCACGCCGACGCGTGGGACATCGACTCCGCGCTCGCCCTCGCCATGGACGCGCTGCGCTGCCCGCCGCCGGACGCCGACGTCACCACGCTCTCCGGTGGTGAGCGCCGCCGCGTCGCGCTGTGCAAGCTGCTGCTCGAGGCGCCCGACCTGCTGCTGCTCGACGAGCCCACCAACCACCTCGACGCCGAGAGTGTCAACTGGCTGGAGCAGCACCTGCAGAAGTACGCGGGCGCCGTGCTCGCGGTCACCCACGACCGGTATTTCCTCGACCACGTCGCCGAGTGGATCGCCGAGGTCGACCGCGGCCAGGTCCACGGCTACCAGGGCAACTACTCCACCTACCTGGAGAAGAAGGCGCAGCGGCTCGCGGTCGCCGGCCGCAAGGACCAGAAGCTGCAGAAGCGCCTCACCGAGGAGCTGGAGTGGGTCCGCTCCAACGCCAAGGCCCGCCAGACCAAGTCGAAGGCCCGCCTCGAGCGCTATGAGGAGATGGCCAACGAGGCCGAGAAGACCCGCAAGCTCGACTTCGAGGAGATCCAGATCCCGCCGGGCCCGCGCCTGGGGAACATGGTCATCGAGGCCAAGGAGCTGGTGAAGGGCTTCGACGAGCGCGGGGTGCTGATCGACGGGCTGTCCTTCTCGCTGCCGCGCAACGGGATCGTCGGCATCATCGGCCCCAACGGCGTCGGCAAGACCACCCTGTTCAAGACGATCGTCGGCCTCGAGCAGCCCGACGCGGGCCAGGTCCGGGTCGGTGAGACGGTCAAGCTGTCCTACGTCGACCAGAGCCGGTCGGGCCTCGACGGCGACAAGACGGTCTGGGAGGTCGTCTCCGACGGCCTCGACCACCTGATGGTCGGCAAGGTCGAGATGCCGTCCCGGGCGTATGTCGCGGCGTTCGGCTTCAAGGGCCCCGACCAGCAGAAGCCGACGAAGGTCCTGTCCGGCGGCGAGCGCAACCGGCTCAACCTGGCGCTGACGCTGAAGATCGGCGGCAACGTGCTGCTGCTCGACGAGCCGACCAACGACCTCGACGTCGAGACGCTGTCGTCGCTGGAGAACGCGTTGCTGGAGTTCCCCGGCTGCGCAGTGGTCATCTCCCACGACCGCATGTTCCTCGACCGGGTCGCGACCCACATCCTCGCCTGGGAGGGCGACGAGAAGGATCCGGCCAAGTGGTTCTGGTTCGAGGGCAACTTCGAGTCGTACGAGAAGAACAAGGTCGACCGGCTCGGCCAGGAGGCGGCGCGCCCGCACAGCGTCACCTACCGCAAGCTCACCCGCGACTGAGGTGGCCCGCTTCGTCTACCACTGCGCCCTGCGCTGGTCCGACCTGGACGCGTACGGGCACGTCAACAACGCGCGCTTCCTCACCCTGTACGAGGAAGCGCGCGTGGCATTGATGTTCACCGCGGCGAAGTCGGCCGGGTTGCAGACATTCGAGGACGGCATCGTCATCTCACGTCATGAGATCGACTACCTGCGGCCCATCGACTACGGCGATCCCGTGCGCATCGAGCTGTGGCTGGAGGAGATCAAGGCGAGCCGATTGACGGTCGCCTACGAGCTCTTCGACGGCGACGTGGTCGCGTCCCGCGCGCGGACCGTCTGCGTGCCCTTCGACCTCGCCGCCGGCCGGCCGCGCCGGGTCAAGGACGTCGAGCGCGAGTTCCTGTCCCCGTGGCTTGGCTAGCGGATTCCGGGATCGCGGACGCCCGGGCGTTCCTGGCCCGGGCGGTCCGCCTCGACACGGGCGCACTGGTCCGGCTCCGGCCGGCCGGTGACGGGCGCGTCACCCTCTGGTCGCGCCTGCCGTGGGGTGTCCTGGTGAGCCGCGGCGTCCCCGGACGCGTCGACGGCGATCACACCGTCCTGGCCCGCGAGCTGATGACTGTGCTCGATGGCAATCTTCCCGCCATCCGGGACAGCGAGTGGCTGTGGTCCATCCCCGGGGACGCGGGTGTGGTCGTGGAGCGCATCCCGGGTGCCGACATCCGGCGGGTCGGGGCGGCCGCGGCGGACACGTTGCGGACCGCCGCCGCGGAGGGCGTGGGTGGCCGCGCGGTCGGCTCCCGGGTGCTCCGCGACGCGCTGCTCGATCATGTGCCGATCGTCGTGACGACCGACGGCGGCGAGCGGGTCGAGATCCCCCAACGGCTCGTGCAGGCGGTCGTGCGAATGGGGTTCATGACGAGCGAACGTGCACCTGCACGAGACTTCGTCGATGTTCGGAAATCGGGTCCATGGACGGCTCTGGCCTGCGCATATGGCTCAGCCTGGCATCGTGCTGCCAAGACTCTCTTCATCGGATAGACGGTGGTAAGACCCTCACCCGAACGGGTGGGGCGAGGGTGAAATTGGGGGCTGCTGAAACTCGTCCGAACGGGTACCGTCCTCATTCGGGTCCACCGCCGAGCGAAATCACTCGGCGACGGACCGCAATTGCGGGTGGAGGCCACGGGGGAGCTAGGGAGCGCGGGACGATGCCAAAGTGGCCATGGCGTGCCGAGCAGACGGACGGGTCGCAGACCGACACGACCGTCGCGCAGCTGGCACGGGAAGAGCCGATTCCGGTGACCGACGCGGTGTGCGACGGAGCCCCGGACGCGGGTGCGGGCGTGATCGCACCGGTGACGTTGCTGCGGGTCGCTGAGGCCCTCGAGCAGCTGGAGATTCGATACCTGACAGATGGGGATGGCAGCCTTCTCGCGCTGTGGGAGCGCCACGCTGTGCTGTTCGCCCTCGAGGGGCCATCGGACGAGATCCTCGTCGTGCGTGCCAGGCCGCATGCCACGGTGCCCCCGGACTGGGCCGACCGGTCCTACCGGGTGGTCAACGAGTGGAACCACACACGCCGCTTCTACAAGGCCTACGTCGGCGACCCCACCGACCGCGGCCAGCTCCCGATCTACGCCGAGATGCAGGTGCCCCTGCTGTCCGGTGCCCACCCCGAGCTCATCGCCGAGCTCGTCGACTGCGCGGCCGTCGTCGCGATGGGGTTCGTCGACTGGCTGCACGACGAGGGCGCACTGCTCTGACGCTGCTGTGTGCCCCGCCTTTTCCGGACATTTCCGGTAACGGCGGGGCCGCGTACCGGCGCCGCTTCGACGTGATCCGTGGGCATGGGACGATAGGGGTCTGATCCCCGCCAACTCGGAGAACGGACGCCTGTGCCACCGACGAACGACCCCGGCGTGAACCGTCCCGGTGCCACCGTGCCGGACCGGATCCGCAACTTCTGCATCATCGCGCACATCGACCACGGCAAGTCGACGCTGGCCGACAGGATGCTGCAGCTGACCGAGGTGGTCGACGCTCGGCAGATGCGGGCCCAGTATCTCGACCGCATGGACATCGAGCGCGAGCGCGGCATCACCATCAAGAGCCAGGCCGTCCGCATGCCGTGGCGGGTCCGCGAGGGGGACCTGACCGGCGAGCAGTTCGTGCTCAACATGATCGACACCCCGGGCCACGTCGACTTCACCTATGAGGTCTCCCGCAGCCTGGCCGCCTGCGAGGGCGCGGTGCTGCTGGTCGACGCGGCGCAGGGCATCGAGGCGCAGACGCTCGCCAACCTGTACCTCGCGCTCGAGAACGACATGACGATCATCCCGGTGCTCAACAAGATCGACCTGCCGGCCGCGCAGCCCGAGAAGTACGCCGAGGAGCTCGCCCACCTGATCGGCTGCGAGCCCGACGACTGCCTGCGCGTGTCGGGCAAGACCGGCGTCGGCGTGGCGCACCTGCTCGACGAGATCGTGCGCCAGCTGCCCACCCCCGGCGTCGGCAGCGACGACGGCACGGCCCGCGCGATGATCTTCGACTCGGTGTATGACGTGTACCGCGGCGTCGTCACGTACGTCAGGGTCGTCGACGGCCGGCTCGGCGCCCGCGACCGGATCAGGATGATGTCGACCGGCGCGGTCCACGAGCTGCTGGAGATCGGCGTCATCTCGCCCGAGCCGATCAAGAGCGACGGGCTCGGCGCCGGCGAGGTGGGCTACCTCATCACCGGCGTGAAGGACGTGCGCCAGTCCCGGGTCGGTGACACGGTCACCATCAACGCCAAGCCGGCCACCGAGCCGCTCGGCGGTTACAAGGACCCGAAGCCGATGGTCTACTCGGGGCTCTACCCGATCGACGGCTCGGACTATCCGCTGCTGCGCGACGCGCTGGACAAGCTCAAGCTCAACGACGCCGCCCTGGTGTACGAGCCGGAGACCAGCGCCGCGCTCGGCTTCGGCTTCCGGTGCGGCTTCCTCGGCCTGCTGCACCTGGAGATCATCCAGGAGCGCCTCGAACGCGAGTTCAACCTCGACCTGATCTCCACCGCGCCCAACGTGGTCTACCGGGTGATCATGGAGGACGGCAAGGAGCACGCCGTCACCAACCCGAGCGAGTTCCCCGACGGCAAGAGCAGCAACATCTACGAGCCGACCGTCCGGGCCACCGTCCTGACCCCCAACGACTTCGTCGGCGCCGTCATGGAGCTGTGCCAGGGCCGCCGCGGCTCCCTGCAGGGCATGGACTACCTGTCGGCCGACCGCGTCGAGCTGCGCTACACGCTGCCGCTGGGCGAGATCATCTACGACTTCTTCGACCAGCTGAAGAGCCGCACCAAGGGCTACGCCAGCCTCGACTACGAGCCCAGCGGGGAGCAGCAGGCCGACCTGGTGAAGGTCGACATCCTCCTGCACGGCGAGCCGGTGGACGCCTTCAGCTCGATCGTGCACAAGGACAAGGCGTACAACTACGGCGTCACCATCGCCTCCAAGCTGCAGAAGCTCATCCCGCGCCAGCAGTTCGAGGTGCCGATCCAGGCCGCGATCGGCAGCCGGATCATCGCCCGCGAGACGATCCGCGCCATCCGCAAGGACGTGCTCGCCAAGTGCTACGGCGGTGACATCAGCCGGAAGCGCAAGCTGCTGGAGAAGCAGAAGGAAGGCAAGAAGCGGATGAAGATGGTCGGCCGCGTGGAGGTGCCGCAGGAGGCGTTCATCGCCGCACTGTCCACGTCCGACGCCCCCACCGCGGACAAGCCGAAGAAGTGAAGCACTGCCCCCGTTGCGGGGCGTCCACGGACGCCCCGCCGGTGGAGTGCGCCACCTGCGGCTACGAGGTCTTCCTCAACCCCCGCCCGACCGGCACCGCCATCATCTTCGACGACGCCGACCGCTTCGTCGTCATCCGCCGCGCCCGCCCGCCGCAGGTCGGCTGGTGGGATCTGCCCGGCGGCTTCTGCGACGGCTGGGAGCACCCCCGCGACGCGGCGGTCCGCGAGGCCCGCGAAGAACTCGGCGTCGAGGTCCGTCTCGGCGACTTCGTCGGCATGTGGATCGGCACCTACGAGTACCAGAACGAACAGCTGTCCGTCCTGGACTGCTTCTGGCTGGCCCGGCTGGCCCCCGGCGCCACCATCACCCTCGACACGTCCGAAGGCACCGAGTATGCCTGGGTGCCTTTGTCCGATCCGCCCCCTCTCGCGTTCATCACGATGGAGTCGGCCATACGCGAGGTTCGTCGATCGCCGGGGCGTTTGGTCACCTGAGGTCACGGGCAATAAGAGCGCAACCGCAACTGCAATCCCCCAGGTTGAGGCTCTGAAGGAGGACACCGTGACTGTCACCGGAATCATCACGGCACTGATCGTCGGCCTGATCGTCGGTGCGCTCGGGCGCCTGGTCGTCCCCGGCCGCCAGAACATCCCGATCTGGCTGACCATGGTGATCGGCGTGGTCGCCGCCCTGCTCGGCACCGTCATCGCGAACGCCATCGGCATCTCCACCGACACCCCCGGTGTCGACTGGGGCGAGCTGCTGATCCAGGTGCTGGTCGCCGCGGTCGGCGTGGCCCTGGTGGTCGGCGTGTCCGGTCGCGGGCGCCGCAGCACCCTGTAACACCCCCATCGCGTCAGGCCCCCAGCCTCCCCGGACTGGGGGCCTTCGCGCGGGGTGGACGCGGAGCGGCCGTGCGCCTCAGGGGTTGAGGGGCACGGCCGCTTCGGTCAGGCAGGGGGGTAAAGCTAGCGGAGCCAGGGGATGGAGCGGTCGAGGAGGCCGCGGGTCTTGAGCTCCTTGCGGAGGGGGATCTCCTCGTCGATGTAGCCGTTCCAGTTGATGCCCCAGTAGTTGGCCGTGTGCGTGGCCTCGCCCAGGAGCTGGCGCTGGACGGGGGTGCGGTTGGCCCACCACTCGCCGTCGTAGTCGATCGGCATGTCGTCGAGGTTGCGGATCCACCGGTACGTGTAACCGATGAACAGCATCTTGCGGGTGACCTCGGAGTAGTTGGGCGACCGGGAGTGCCAGAGGCGCCGGTCGAAGATGAAGCAGTCGCCCGGGTTGGCCGTGATCTCCACGGTGCCCTCGGGGTCCGGGTTCTCGACCGTGGTGTCGGCCGGGCGGGGCAGCGAGTTCCAGAGGTGGCTGCCCGGGATGACCTTGGTGGCGCCGCGGCCCTTCTCCGAGAGGTCGGAGATGACGTAGGCGATCTTCAGCGAGAACATGGGCCGCGGGAGGTTCGGGTCCATGGTCTCGGGGTCGGAGTTCTGCCGGTACCCGTCCTGGTGCCAGCCCCACGAGGGAGCCTCGGTCATCGCCGCCGGCGGGGTGATGTCGAGGTGGTTGTGGTGCGTGTAGATGTTCCAGCCGGCCAGGCCCCACATGTATGGGAAGAGGGTCGGCTGGGTCAGCAGGTGCCCGAAGAGCTCGTCACGGTTCAGGAAGCCCAGCAGGTGCAGCGTGCCGTCCTTCTTCATGCTGCTGGAGCCGGCCGCCTGCTCCTCGGCGTAGACCCGGTCCATGGCGGCTTCGAGCTGCGCGCGGTGGTCTTCCTTCAACACGTTGCGGACCAGCAGGAAGCCCTGGTCCAGGAATTCCTTGCGGTCGGCCTCGCTGATCGGCTCATAGCCGGTCAGACCGCCGTAGTCGGGTGCAGCGGACGTCATGTCCTCCCCTTACTTTCGTCAACCAGGGAACGACCGATGGTAACGCGAGGTGTACAACGGACCGAGTCGGGAGTTCTCCACCGGACAGTGCGAAATCGCGTCCGAACGGCGTGCAACCTGCGCGTCAGTAGACCTCGGCGACGACGCGGTCGCCGCCGGCGCCGCCACGCTGCGTGATCCGGGCCCAGCTGCCGCTCTTCGCGGTCCACTCCATGTCGTTGAACGCGACCCGCTTGACGCCGTGGTCCTGGGCGTGGGCGACCATCCAGTGCGCGTACTGCCAGCCGGTCTTCTGCTCGCGGACCTTGAGCGCGACCCCGACGAGGTCGGTGACGTCGGCGGTGCTGACGTTGCCCCAGTCGAGCTTGACGCCGGCGGCGAGGGTCTGCGCGGCCTCGACGCCGTGGCTGGAGGACTCGGTGACGGTGCAGGAGACGGCGCCGGTGGCCTCGCCGCTCAGGGCGCGGGCCATGATCTCCGACTCGTCGACCCACTTCTCGTACGCCTCGGGGTGGGCGCTGCGCTGCACCTCCTGCGCGGCGTCGGTGACGCGCATCTTCTCCCAGCCCTTGACCTTCAGCAGGGCGGTGTAGAAGGCGTTCGCCGCGTAGCGCGGGTCGGCGATCTGCTCGGGCTTGCCCCAGCCCTGGCTGGGCCGCTGCTGGAAGAGGCCGATCGAGTCGCGGTCGCCGCCGGCGAGGTTCTCCAGCTTCGACTCCTGCCACGCGGTGGCGAGGGCCACGACCAGCGCCCGCCGGGGCACGCCGCGGCGCAGGCCGACGGCGGTGATGGTGGCGGCGTTGGCGACCTGCTCCGAGTCCAGCGGCACGGAGGTGACGGTCGAGGAGGAGCCGGACGACGCGGCGGGCGCGCTACCGGCGTCGATGACGCAGGCGCGGCCCGGCGGCAGCAGCGCCGGCAGGTGGTCGCCGACCTTCTGCAGCAGCGCGTAGATGCCGGCGGTCGCGACGATGCCGAGCACCACGATCGCGATCAGCACGTGTCGTGTACGCATCGTCACCTCCTGACCTGAGAACTTGACCAGCGTACGTCCCACCCGCCACCACATCCCCGCGCTACACACCGGGACGGGACGGGTCCGGCCGTTCAGGCGACGCCGTCAGGGATCCAGTTTGGGTCTCGTTTGTCCCGGAATGCCATGATTCCCTCGATTCCTTCGGCGGAACCGAAATACGACACGGAAAGTTCTGTCATGGCCGCCAGCTCGTCACGGAACGTGTCGGCTTTCCGTCGCCGGAGCAGTTCCTTCGTGCCGCGCAGGGCGCCCGGCGCTCCCCGTACCAGTGCCGCGACGAACGCCGAGACGGCCTCGTCGACCTGGTCGGCGGCGACGGCGGCGGTGACCAGACCGATCTCGCGGGCCCGGGCGCCGTCGAACGTCGCCCCCGTCAGGAACAGCTCCGCGGCGGCGCGCGGGGACAGCCGCGGCAGCACCGTGGCGGAGATCACGGCCGGGATGACGCCGATGCGCACCTCGGAGAACGCGAACGTCGCCTCGAGCGAGCAGACCGCGATGTCGGCGGCGGCGATGAGGCCCAGGCCACCCGCGCGGGCGGGCCCGGTGAGCCGCGCGACGACGGGCTTCGGGCACTCCCAGATCGCGGTCAGCACCTCGCCGAGCCGGTTGATCGGCGGCTTGCCCGAGCCGAACGCGGCCGCGGTCTCCTTCAGGTCCGCGCCCGAGCAGAAGACCGGCCCGGTGTGGGTGAGCACGACGACCCGCACGGCGTCGTCCGCGGTGGCGGCGGCGAGCGCGGCGAGAAGCTCCTCGATCAGGGCCGTCGACAGCGCGTTGCGGTTGGCGGGGCTGTCGAGCGTGACCGTCGCCACGCCATGCGCCGTCTGTGACCGTACGAGTGGCATGCGGGCACACTAGTGAAATGCCCGGAACACTGCCAGAAGGTGAGCCGATCCCGCGGGACGGCGCGCTGCCCGAAGGGGTCGCCGACGCGGCGGGGGAGGCGGGGTTCGGGGTCTACGTCCACGTCCCGTTCTGCGCGTCCCGCTGCGGGTACTGCGACTTCAACACGTACACCGCCGACGAGGGCGTCCTGAGCGCCGGCTATGCCGAGCAGGTCCTCGACGAGCTGGCCCTGGCCGCCAAGGTGGTCGCGCCACCGCGGGTCGACACGGTCTTCTTCGGTGGCGGCACGCCGACGCTGCTGCCGCCGGCGGAGCTGGCCCGCATCCTCGACGGCATCGACCGCACCTGGGGCCTCGCCGGCGACGCCGAGGTCACCACGGAGGCCAACCCGGAGTCCGTCGACGCGGCGGGGCTGCGGCAGCTGCGCGCGGCCGGGTTCAACCGGATCTCCCTGGGCATGCAGTCCGTCGCGCCGGGCGTCCTGGCGGTGCTCGACCGCCGGCACACCCCCGGGCGGCCGGCGGCGGCGGTCGCGGAGGCGCACGCGGCCGGGTTCGAGCGGGTCAACCTGGACCTGATCTACGGCACGCCCGGCGAGCGCCCCGAGGACTTCGCGGCGTCCCTGCGCACCGTGATCGGCTCGGGCGTGGACCACGTGAGCGCGTATGCCCTGATCGTCGAGGACGGGACCCGGCTGGCGGCCCGCATGCGCCGCGGCGAGCTGCCGTTCCCGGACGACGACGTGGCCGCCGACCGCTACCTCGCCGCCGAGCAGGCCCTGACGGAGGCCGGGATGACGTGGTACGAGGTGTCGAACTGGTCCCGCGACTCGCCCTGCCGGCACAACGAGCTCTACTGGCGCGGCGGCGACTGGTGGGGCCTCGGGCCCGGCGCGCACAGCCACGTGCGGGGGGTGCGGTGGTGGAACGTGAAGCACCCGCACACGTACGCGGCGCGCCTCGCCGACGGTGCGTCGCCGGGGCACGCGCGGGAGGTGCTGACCGAGGAGGAGCGGCGCTTCGAGGACGTGCTGCTGCGGATCCGGCTCGCCTCGGGCCTGCCCCTGGCCGTCCTGGAGCCGCCGGCGCTGGAGGGCGCCCGCCGCTGCCTCGACGACGGGCTGCTGGAGGCCGAGCCGTTCGCCGAGGGCCGGGCCGTGCTCACGCTGCGTGGCCGCCTGCTGGCGGACGCCGTGGCCCGCGACCTGACCTGACCTGCCCTCACCTGACCTGACCTGCCCTCAGAGGGGCCGGACATGGCGAGGGGCGGCTCGATGGCCGCCCCTCGAACGATCGGGCCTTACTTGATGAAGCGGTACGTCATCGGGTAGCGGTACAGCTCGCCGCCGTTGGCCTTCATGCCCGCGATGATCGCGAACACGACGATGACGATCCACGGCACGATGAGCGTGAGGCCGAAGGTGCACACCGACAGCAGGGCGCCCACGAACAGGATGATGCCCCACGTGATGTGGAAGTTCAGCGCCTCGTTGGCGTGCGCCTTGACCGTGGGCGACTCGTTGCCCTTGGCCAGCAGCGCGATGAGCGGGGCGATGAAGCCGATGAAAATGCCACCGAAGTGCGCGATCAGGGCCCAGGTCTTCTCGTCGCTGTTCGCGTAGCCGACCGGGCCGGCGCCGGGGTATCCACCGGGCTGCTGGTATCCGTACTGACCCGGCTGCTGGTAACCGCCGGGCTGCTGGTAACCGCCGGGCTGCTGGTAGCCACCGGGCTGCTGGTAACCGCCCTGCTGGTAGGCGTTCGGGTCCTGGTAGCCCGCGCCGCTGGTCGGCGGCGGGTAACCTCCACCGGAGACCGGCGGCTGCTGGCCGTAGTCCGGGCCCGGCGGCGGATACTGTGCCCCGCCCGGCATCGAATAGGGGTTGTTGGGGTCCTGCGGCACGCCGTACTCCCCGGGGCGAGGTGGTTCACTCATGGGGGCCACGGTAGGGGTACCGATCAAGTATCGCCAGCGACGTGGCATGACTTCTTTTGGACAAACTTGGCGCAGACCAGTCCAATAGCGGCGGTTCGCACACATGACGATCATTCCGTGGGCGGCGCGGGCGACGTAGACTGGCACTCACAAAGTGGGAGTGCCAGTTTCTCGAGGAGGTGCGCATGGCTCTCGACGAGCGCAAGCTCGAGGTCCTGCGTGCCATCGTCGAGGACTACGTCGCCACCCAGGAGCCCGTCGGGAGCAAGGCCCTCGTCGAGCGGCACAACCTGCGGGTCTCTCCGGCGACGGTCCGCAACGACATGGCCGTCCTCGAGGAGGAGGGCTATATCCGGCAGCCGCACACGAGCGCCGGTCGCGTGCCCACCGACGCCGGCTACCGGCTCTTCGTCGACAAGCTGTCCCGCGTCAAGCCGCTGAGCCCCGCCGAGCGACGGGCGATCGAGCGGTTCCTGATCGGCGCCGTGGACCTCGACGACGTCGTGCACCGCACCGTGCGGCTGCTCGCGCAGCTGACCCGGCAGGTCGCCGTCGTGCAGTATCCGAGCCTGTCGCGGGCCAGCGTGCGCCACTTCGAGCTGGTGCCGCTGTCCACCACCCGGCTGATGGTGGTCATGATCGCCGAGACCGGCCGGGTCGAGCAGCGGATGGTCGACCTGCCCGGCCCGATCCTCGCCGACGACGTCACCGAGCTGCGCCGCAGGATCAACGAGAAGCTCGTCGGCAAGCGCCTCGTGGACACCCCGCCACTCGTCCAGGCGCTCGTCGAGGAGTCCGGGCCGAGCCTGCGCCCGCCGATGACCGTCCTGTCGACCGTCCTGCTGGAGACCCTGGTCGAGCGCACCGAGGAGCGGATCGCGCTCGCCGGCACCGCCAACCTGGCCCGCGGCGGTCTGCTGGACTTCCAGGGTTCGCTGCGGCCGATCCTCGAGGCGCTCGAGGAGGAGGTCATCCTGCTCAAGCTCTTCGGCGAGGTCGAGCCGAGCATGACCCGGGTCCGCATCGGCGACGAGAACGAGATCGAGGACCTGCGCAGCGCGTCCATCGTGGCGACCGGCTATGGGCCGGGCTCCATCGTGGTGGGCGGCATGGGTGTGCTCGGGCCGACGCGGATGGACTACCCCGGAAACATCGCCACGGTGCGTGCCGTGGCACGCTACGTCGGCGATCTGCTGGGACAAGGTTGAACCTCATGGACGAGTCAGGGGCATAGGACTCAGTGGCGAAGGACTACTACGGAATTCTCGGTGTCAAACGGGACTCCACGGCCGACGAGATCAAGCGCGCTTACCGGCGGCTGGCGCGCGAGTTCCACCCGGACGTCAATCCCGATCCTGTGGCACAGGAGAAGTTCAAGGAGATCAACGCGGCCTACGAGGTGCTGTCCGACCCGCGTAAGCGGGAGATGGTCGACCTCGGCGGCGACCCGCTCGCGCCCGGTGGCGGCGGGGCCGGCCCGCAGGGCGGGGCGTTCGTAGGGTTCCAGGACATCATGGACGCGTTCTTCGGCACGACCGCCAGCCGCGGGCCTCGCCCGCGGATCCGGCCGGGCGCCGACGCGATCCTGCGGCTGGACCTCGACCTGCACGAGACCGCGTTCGGTGTCGAGGCACCGATCACCGTCGACACCGCCGTCGTGTGCAGCACCTGCACCGGCGCCGGCACCGCGCCCAACACCCACCCGACCACCTGCGAGATCTGCGGCGGTCGCGGCGAGGTCCAGTCGGTGCAGCGCACGTTCCTCGGCCAGGTCGTCTCGGCCCGGCCGTGCTCGGCCTGCCAGGGCTTCGGCACCGTCATCCCGCACCCGTGCGCGACGTGCGGCGGCGACGGCCGGGTCCGCACCCGCCGCACGCTGACCGTGAAGATCCCGTCCGGCGTCGAGGACGGCATGCGCATCCGCCTCGCCCAGCAGGGCGAGGTCGGCCCCGGCGGCGGCCCGCCCGGGGACCTCTACGTCGAGATCCACGAGCGCCCGCACGACGTGTATTCCCGCAAGGACGACGACCTGCACTGCCGGGTCACCGTCCCGATGACGGCGGCGGCCCTCGGCACCCGGCTGACGATCAAGACCCTCGACGGCGAGGAGACGGTCGACGTCAAGGCCGGCACCCAGCCCAACCAGACGCTGCGCATCCGCGGCAAGGGTGTCCCGCACCTGCGCGGCACCGGCCGCGGTGACCTGCACGTCCACCTCGACGTGCGCACCCCGACGCGCCTGGAGCCGGAGCAGGAGAAGCTGCTGCGCGACTTCGCCCGCACCCGCGGCGAGGAGGTCGCCGAGCTGTCCAAGCAGGGCGGCTTCTTCTCCCGTGTGCGCGACGCCTTCAACGGACACGCGTGAGCGGCCGGAGCGTAGCGGAGGGCGTTCACGCGTGTGGGCTGTCCGGTCCGGGTGTCGCTGCGTGAGCCTTCCGCTCTTCCTGGTCCCCGATCTTCCGGTCGGGGACCACTGGCGGCTCGACGGGCCGGAGGGGCATCACGCGGCCAACGTGCAGCGGCTCTCGCCCGGTGAGGCGCTCCTGCTCTGCGACGGCCGCGGCGGCCTGCGGCAGGCGGTGGTCGCGGCCGCGCACAAGGGCGCGCTCGATCTCGACCTCGGCGAACTGAAGCAGGTCCCCGCACCCGACCCGAGGATCACCGTCGTGCAGGGGATCGCCAAGGGGGAGCGGGCGGAGCTGGCCGTGCAGCTGATGACGGAGCTCGGCGTCGACCGCATCGTGCCGTGGCAGGCGGCCCGCAGCATCGCGCGGTGGAAGGACGCCAAGCCGGTCGAACGGTGGCGGTCCACGGTCCGCGAGGCGGTCAAGCAGTCCCGCCGCGCCTGGCTGCCCGAGGTCACCGACGCGCGAACCACGAAGCAGCTCTCCCTTGCCGGCACCGTCCTGCTGTTGCACGAGGAGGCGTCGGAACCGCTGTCGACCGTCCCCCTCGGCGGCGACATCACCCTGGTCGTCGGCCCCGAGGGCGGCATCGCCCCGGAGGAGCTGGCCGCGTTCCCCGACGCCGTCCCGGTGCGGCTGGGCCCCGAGGTGCTGCGCACGTCGACGGCGGGCGCCGCCGCCCTGGCCGCCCTGTCGGTCCGCCTCGGCCGCTGGTGAGGACCGCTCAGCGGAAGTAGGAGGCGCCGTTCAGGTCGAGGACGGCGCCCGAGGACCATTCCGAGCCCGCGAGGAACAGCACCGCCTCGGCGACCTCCTCGGGCCGGGCGACCCGGTTGAACGGGCTCTGCGCGCGGATCGCGTCGCCGTCGCCGGTGGCCATGACGGCGTTGCCCATGTCGGTGGCGACGAAGCCCGGGGCGACCGCGTTGACGGCGATGCCGCGAGGGGCCAGGGCCAGGGCGAGGGACTGGGTCAGCGAGTTCAGGCCGGCCTTGGCGGCGCCGTACGCCGGGTAGCGGGGCTCGCCGCGGTACGCGCCGCGCGAGGAGACGTTGACGATCCGGCCGCCCTCGCCGAGGTGGCGGGCGGCGCACCAGCAGACGTTGGCGGGGCCGGCCAGGTTGGCGGCCAGGGTCACCTGCCAGGCGGCCTGCCAGGTGGCGTAGTCGTCGGTGAGGATCGGGTGCTCGACGGCGACGGCCGCGTTGTTGACGACCACGTCGAGGCCGCCGAGGGAGAGCGCCGCGCCGTCGACGAAGGCCTGGACCGCGGCGGGGTCGGTCAGGTCGCCGGAGACGATCACGTGGCCGTCGCCGGGCAGCGCCGCCCGGACCTTCTCAGCGAGGTCCGCCGAGTCGCGGTGGTGCACCGCGACCGTGTCGCCCGCCGCGGCGAACGCGTGCGCGACCGCCTCGCCGATGCCGCGGGATGCCCCTGTCACCAACACCTTGCGTCCAGCCATGGCAGCACCGTACAAGAGCCGCAGGCCACATACGATGCGACTGTGACTGATGACTGCCTGTTCTGCCGCATCGTCGCGGGCGAGATCCCGGCGACCGTGGTCCACGAGACCGACGACACCCTGGCGTTCCGCGACATCGACCCGAAGGCGCCCACGCACGTGCTGGTGATCCCGAGGGCGCATCACGCCGACGTCGCCGCGCTCGCCGCCGCCGACCCGGCGCTCGCCGGGAAGGTGCTCGCCGCCTGTGCCGCGGTGGCGGAGCAGGAGGGGCTGACCGGCGACGGGTACCGGATCATCTTCAACACCGGCCGGTTCAGCGGCCAGGAGGTCTTCCACGTGCACGGGCACGTGCTCGGCGGCCGCCCGCTCGGCCGGATGCTGGCGGCATGACCGCGCTCGAGAAGTACGAGCGGCTCGCCCGTCAGGTCCAGGCCGAGGCCCGGGTCCCGGCGCTGAGCGTCGCGATCCACCGGGCGGACCGGCCGCTGTGGACGTTCACCGTCGGCGCGGACGTCGACGAGCGCAGCCAGCTGCGGATCGGCTCGGTCACCAAGACGTTCACGGCGGTGCTGGTCATGCAGTGCCGCGACGAGGGGCTCCTGGACCTCGACGACCCGATCTCCCGGCACCTGCCGGTGAAGGCGCACGGCGACCTGACCGTCGGCAGGATGCTGTCGCACCTGTCGGGGTTGCAGCGCGAGCCGTTCGGCGACGTCTGGGACACGATGCAGGCGCCCGACGTGGACACGCTGCTCGACCAGCTCGACCGGGCCGAGCGGGTGCTGCCGGCCGGCCGGCGGTTCCACTACTCCAACCTCGCGATCGCGCTGCTCGGGCACCTCGCCGGGCGGCTGCGCGGCGGCACCTGGGAGGAGGTGCTGCGGGAGCGGATCCTCGACCCGCTCGGCCTGGACGACGTCGTCGTCACGCCGGCCCGGCCGGTCGTCGGCTACCAGGTCGACGCCTGGTCCGACTACGCGCACCCGGAGCCCCCGGACGACTTCGGCGCGGTCGGCCCGGCGGCGCAGCTGTGGAGCACCGCCGCGGACCTGGCGAAGTGGGCGGCGTTCCTGGCCGACCCGCGCGCGGTCGACCCTTCCGGCGGCGTCCTGGCGGCGGAGACGGTCGAGGAGATGCGGGCGCCGCGGGCCGTCACCGAGGACGTGCTGTGGGCGCGGGGGATCGGCCTGGGCCTGATCCTGCAGCCGCAGCCCGGCGGCGACCGGATCGTGCACGTCGGGCACGACGGGGCGATGCCGGGGTTCCTCGCCGGCGCCTACGGGCGGGTCGGCGGCGCCGGCACCCCCGCGGCGTTCGGGGCGGCGGCGCTCGGCTCGTCCGGCACCGCCGGTGAGGTCATCGACCTGACGCACCGGCTGCTCGCCGCGGCGGTCGAGAGCGACCCGGCCGACATCGCGCCGTGGCAGCCGGCCGAGCCGCCGCCGCAGCGGTACCGCTCGCTGCTGGGCCGCTGGTGGGGTGAGGGCTTCGAGTACGTCTTCAGCTGGCACTCCGGCGCCCTGCAGGCACGGCAGGCGGACCAGCCCGCGAACCGGCCGCCGGCGGTCTTCGCGCCGGTCGACGGCCAGCCGGACGTGTTCCGCACGGTGTCCGGGCGGGAGGCGGGCGAGCTGCTGCGGCTGACCCGCGCCGGGGACGGCACGGTCGAGCGGCTGCACTGGGCGACGTACCGCTTCACGCGCGGCCAGGAGACGTTCGACAAGTACCGCTTCTGACCGCCGCGGGCCGCCGCGGGCCGCCCTGCGCCCGGCCGTGCCGCACGGCCGGGCGCGGTCAGCGGGAGATGATCGTGAAGACGGCGCCGTTGGGGTCCACGACGACCGCGATGCGGCCGTGCGGGGAGTCGAACGGCCCGTGCTGCACCTGGCCGCCCGCCGACCGGACCAGGTCGGCGGCGCGGTCGGTGTCGGCGGCGGCGAAGTAGACCATCCAGTGCGGCGGGATGCCCTCCCACGCGTCGGTCATCGTGAGCCGCCCGGCGACGGGGTCGGCGTTGCCGAGGCTCCACGCCGTGTAGTCGAACTGCTCGTCGGCCTCGACCCGGGCCTGCCGGTAGCCGAAGAGGCCCTGGTAGAAGGCGTCGACGAGGTCCGGCTCGCGGGTGTTGACCTCCGCCCAGCACAGCGCGCCGTCCTCGTCGAACAGCTGCGAGCCGGTGTGCTGGCCCGGCTCCCACGCGCCGAACGCGGCGCCGGACGGGTCGAGGGCGAAGAGCATCCGGCCGTTGCCCGGGATGTCCATCGGCGCGACGATGATCTTGCCGCCGCCGGCGTCGACCCGGCGGGCGGTGTCCTCCAGGTCGTGTGACATGAGGTACAGGCTCCAGGCGGCGGGCGTCTGCTCCGCGCCGGGCATCGGCGGGCTCATCCCCGCCACGACCTTGCCTTCCTTGAGGCACATGACGTAGTGCCCGAAGTCGGCGCCGGTGTCCAGGAACGTCCATCCGAACAGCGCCGAGTAGAACCGCTGGGCGGCGGCGAGGTCGGGGGCGACCAGGTCGGCCCAGCAGGGCTCACCGTCGACGTATCCGCTGCGCTCGACCATCAGGCCTCCCTGTCGATGTGGTCCTCTGCCTCAGTACCACCGGGCGGAGGGGCCTGTCCGGACTTTCAGCGCAAAGGACATGATCGGGCGACAACCAACCGGATATAACGTCTATAAGGCATGAACCGGGCATGGGCAAGAAATGGGAACGGCTTCAGGGGCGGTCAGCCGATACCATGAAGAGCCTGGACAACCCCAGCAGGAGCGAGCCCCGGAAGCAGGTGCTTGAGGCCCTACGCGGCCGACGTATGACCGAGACCCCAACCCCCGCACCGGCAGTGTCGTCGGAGCCGCCCGTGCGGGCCATCAGCAAGATCACGGTCCCCGACCCGCACACGATGGTCAGGCTGCTCGGCGCCGGAGACGAGATCCTCAAGCTCGTCGAGCGGGCCGTCAGCAGCGACGTGCACGTGCGGGGCAACGAGATCACCATCACCGGCGCGGCCGCGGACAACGCCATGGCCGAGCGCATCTTCAGCGAGCTCATCGAGCTGGTGCGCAAGGGGGAGACGCTCACCCAGGACACCGTCCGGCGCACCGTCGGGATGCTCCAGCAGAACACCACGGAGCGCCCCGCCGATGTGCTGACCCTCAACATCCTCTCCCGGCGCGGCCGCACCATCCGGCCGAAGACGCTCGGGCAGAAGCGGTATGTCGACTCGATCGACCAGCACACGATCGTGTTCGGCATCGGCCCGGCCGGCACCGGCAAGACCTACCTCGCCATGGCGAAGGCGGTCCAGGCGTTGCAGGCCAAGCAGGTCAACCGGATCATCCTGACCCGGCCGGCGGTCGAGGCCGGCGAGCGGCTGGGCTTCCTGCCCGGCACGCTCTACGACAAGATCGACCCGTACCTGCGCCCGCTGTACGACGCGCTGCACGACATGCTCGACCCGGAGTCCATCCCGAAACTGATGGCCGCCGGGACGATCGAGGTCGCGCCGCTGGCGTACATGCGCGGCCGCACGCTGAACGACGCCTTCATCATCCTCGACGAGGCGCAGAACACGACGCCCGAGCAGATGAAGATGTTCCTCACCCGGCTCGGCTTCGGCTCGCGCATCGTGGTCACCGGCGACGTGACGCAGATCGACCTACCCGGGGGCACCCGCAGCGGCCTCAGGGTGGTCCGTGAGATCCTCGGTGCCGTCGAAGACGTGCACTTCGCCCAGCTCGGCAGCGCCGATGTCGTGCGCCACCGGCTGGTCAGTGAGATCGTCGACGCCTACGCCAAGTGGGACGAGGCGCAGGAGGCACAGGAGGCCCAGAAGCCGCCGGTGCGTGCTGTGCCCGACCGCGGGCGCCGCAGGTAACCCCGGCTAACAGGAGCAGTTGTTGTCCATCGAGATCGCCAATGAGTCCGGCGTCGACGTCAACTCCGACACCATTCTCGCGGTGGCGCGGCACGCGCTCGACGAGATGGGGGTCAACCCGCTCGCCGAGCTGTCGATCCTGCTCGTCGACGTCGAGTACATGACGGAGCTCAACCACCGCTGGATGGACGGCGACGGCCCGACCGACGTGCTGGCCTTCCCGATGGACGAGGGCAGCGTCGACCACGGCCCCGGCGAGGGCGGCGGCGAGCCCGCGCTGCTCGGCGACATCGTGCTGTGCCCGGAGGTGGCGGCGAAACAGGCCGCCGCCGCCGGGCACGCCACCATCGACGAGCTGGCGCTGCTCACCGTCCACGGCACCCTGCACCTGCTGGGCTACGACCACGCCGAGCCCGAGGAGGAGGCCGAGATGTTCGGCCTGCAGGCACGGCTTCTGGAGAGCTGGCGCAAGTGAGTGACGTGACCTTGCTGACGACCGCCGCAGGGCTGGTCGTGGTGGCAGGGTTGTTCGCGATGTCCGACGCCGCGCTCAACGTGGTGTCGCCGGCCCGTGCCCACGAGCTGGCCCGGGAGGGCAAGCCCGGCGCCAACGCCCTGCAGGTCATCGCGGCCGACCCGGCCCGCTACATCAACCTGCTCCTGCTGCTGCGGCTGCTGTGCGAGCTGACCGCGACCACGCTCGTCGCGCTCGTCACCGCCGCGGCCGTCGGCGGCGACCGCGACTGGCTCGCCGCGCTCATCACCGCCGGCTCGATGACGGTGGTGAGCTTCGTCGTCGTCGGTGTCGGCCCGCGCACGATCGGCCGCCAGCACGCCTATGCGGTCGCCCGGATCGCCGCGCCCCCGGTCCGGTGGCTCGGCACCGCCCTGGGCCCCCTGGCCCGGCTGCTGATCCTCATCGGCAACGCCGTGACCCCCGGCAAGGGCTACCGCGAGGGGCCCTTCGCCACCACCATCGAGCTCCGCGAGCTCGTCGACCTCGCCGAGCAGCGCGGCGTCGTCGAGCACGGCGAGCGCGACATGATCCACTCGGTGTTCGCCCTCGGCACGACGATCGCCCGTGAGGTCATGGTCCCGCGCACCGAGATGGTCTGGATCGAGACGCACAAGACCGTCCGCCAGGCGCTCATGCTCGCGATGCGCAGCGGGTTCTCCCGCATCCCCGTCGTCGGGGAGAACGTCGACGACGTCCTCGGCATCGCCTACCTCAAGGACCTCGTCCGCCGCACGTCCGGCGACGCGGCCGCCGGCGACATCCCCGTCGCCCAGATCATGCGCGACGCCACGTTCGTCCCCGAGTCGAAGCCCGTCGACGACCTGCTCCGCGAGATGCAGGCCGCCCGCACCCACATGGCGATCATCATCGACGAGTACGGCGGCACCGCCGGCCTCGTCACGATCGAGGACATCCTCGAGGAGATCGTCGGCGAGATCACCGACGAGTACGACGTCGCCGAGCGTCCCCCGGTCGAGGAGCTCCCCGACGGCGCGTACCGGATCACCAGCCGCCTGCCGGTCGAGGACCTCGGCGAGCTGTTCGACGTGGAGCTGCCCGCCGACGAGGTCGAGACCGTCGCCGGCCTCCTCGCGCAGGCCCTCGGCCGCGTCCCGATCCCCGGCGCCGCCGCAGTCGTCGGCGGCCTGCACCTGCTCGCCGAGGGCACCGCCGGCCGCCGCAACCGCATCGACACCCTGCTCGTCCGCCGGGCCGACCCCGACGACGAGGAGCAGGCCAGCCACGACAGCGAAAGGCAGCACGCCGATGCCTGAGTCAGAGCCCTCGCAGCTCTCCGCGGAGGACGCGAAGCTGGTGACCCTGGCCCGGGCCGCCCGCGCCCGGATCGGCGCCGCGGAGGGCGCCGCCGTCCGCGACGGCGACGGCCGCACCTACAACGCCGCCTCCGTCGCCCTGCCGTCCCTGTCGGTCACCGCGCTGCAGCTGGCGGTGGCGATGGCGGTCGCGTCCGGCGCCGGCAAGATCGAGGCCGCCGCCGTCGTCACCGAGGCGTCGTCGCTGGACACCCTGGGCCGCGCCGCCGTCCGCGACGTGTCGCCGTCCGCCCCCATCCACCTGGCCGCCCCCGACGCAGTCGTCTTCGCCACCATCGCGGACTGACGCCGGGATCCACGGTGGTGCGCAGAGACCGGGTCGACGACGTCGTCGACGAGTGGCGGGTGCAGCTGCCCGACACGGTCGGGCCCGCGATGGAGCTCGGCAAGCGGATCCACCGGCTCGCCGGCCGGCTGCAGGAGGTCGTCCGCGCCGAGACGGCGGCGGTCGGGCTGACGCCGGCCGAGTTCGACGTGCTGTCCGCGCTGCGGCGGGTGGGTGCGCCGTACGCGCTGAAACCGTCCGACCTGGCCGGCAGCCTGCTGCTCACGTCCGGCGGGATCAGCAACGTGCTGCGCAGGCTGCAGCAGGACGGCGTGATCGAGCGGGCCGCCGACGCCGCCGACGCCCGCGTCGCCTGGGTCAGGCTGACGCCGAAGGGGGTCACGGTCGCCGAGCGGGTCGTGCGGGCCGTGACGAGGGCGCAGGCGCGGCTCTTCGCCCCCGTGCCGGACGAGCTGCTGCTCACCGCGGCCGGCCACCTGCGGGAGCTGCTGGTGGAGCTGGGAGACGAGGCCGTCGAGGCCGCTGAGGCCGCTGAGGCCGTATCCGAAGGAGCCTGAACACGTGCTGCAGCAGTACGACCCCCGCAACGCCGACATCCGCTACTGGGTCGACGGCGTGCTGCGGCACCGCGACGAGCCGGGGATCTCGCCGTTCGACTCGGTGGTGCAGGGCGGCGACGCCGTCTGGGAGGGGCTGCGGGTCTACGACGGCGGCGTCTACGGCCTCCGCGAGCACCTGGCGCGGCTGCGGCGCTCGGCCCTGGCGCTCGGCTTCGCGCGGATCCCCGCCGACGAGGAGATCGTGGCCGCGGTCCGGGCGACGCTGGACGCCAACGCCATGACCGACGGCGTCCACGTGCGGCTCACCCTGACCAGGGGCGTCAAGGTCACCAGCGGCATGGACCCGCGGCTCAACGCGTCCGGCTGCACGCTGATCGTGCTCGCCGAGCACAAGCCGCCGGTGTACGACACGGGCGGCCTCTCCCTGGTGACCTCCAGCGTGCGCCGGCCCGGCCCGGACGTGCTCGACCCGAAGATCCACCACAACAACCTGATCAACTCGATCCTGGCGAAGATGGAGGCGAACCTCGCCGGCGCCGACGACGCGATGATGCTCGACGGCCGCGGGTTCGTCGCGGAGACCAACGCCACGCACCTGTTCGCGGTCGTCGACGGCGGCCTCGTCACGCCACGGGCGGTCGCCTGCCCGGAGGGCATCACCCGCGACACCGTCATCCGGCTCGCGCCCGGCGAAGGGCTGGGCGTGGCCGTCCGCGACGTGTCGCAGGTCGAGATGTACACCGCCGACGAGGTCTTCTGCACCGGCACGATGGGCGAGATCGCCGGCGTCGTGCGGATCGACGGCCGCCCCATCGGCGACGGCACCGTCGGCCCGGTCACGCGACGCCTCGCCGGCACGTACCGCGAGCATGCCCGCAAGCACGCCCAGCGGCTGTAGCGGCTCAGAGGCTGTGCGCGGACAGCTCCGCGTAGAGCGGGGCGGCCGCGTCGACGAGCCACCGCAGGCGCTCCGGGACGTCGGCGGGGCGCGGGTCGTAGGCGGCGAAGCCCGTCGAGGACTCGACCGCCGCATACCAGTGCGGCGCCCACACCCCGTCGGTGTCGCGCCGCCCCGCCGGCCACGCCAGCATCGCCGGGTCCCACGGGACGCCGAGCGCCGCGCAGAGCCGCGACAGCGTGCCCGCCGGGTCGCGCAGCACGTCCGCGGCGTCGACGACCGGGCCGCCGTACGCGCGGAAGATCTCCACCTGCTGCTCGTAGCCGAGGTCGGCGAGGGTCGGCTCGCCACGGACCTTCGCGTAGGAGGCGACCACGTACGCCGGGTCCCGGACGAGGAACGCGTTGCGGACCGCCCCCAGCCAGTCCCGGCCGATGTCCGGCAGCAGGTGATGGGTCATGTGCTTCTGGTAGTGCACCGCCGCCGGCACGTCCGCGACCAGCGCCGACACGGCCTCCCGCCAGTCGACGGGCTGGGACGCCAGGATCTCCTCCCGGCCCGGGTGCTCGATGCCGGTCGCGGCCAGATAGTGCGCGTACAGCGGCTCGTCGACCACCACCGTGTCCGCCCGCGCGCCGAAGCTGCGCATCATCGCGGTGGAGATGTTGCGGGGGCCGGACCACATCGCCACTCGTACCGTCATGGCTGACGAGGGTAACCGACGCGGCTTTCCGCCAGTTTTACTGCTGTATGTGACGGAATCCTGGTGCGCGTCGATGCGATCCACTCGGCCTTCCGGCGCTTACTGTCGGATGCGGAGCCCTGCAGTGCGCCCGCCCCGCCACCAGGCCTACTGGACAACGCCGACAGGTAGCCGACGGACGCACTGCGCGGGAAGGAAGGGGCCGGTCCATGGACCTGCTGATCGACGTGCGAGTGGCGCGACGGGACGGCACGACGCCGTCGTCGCTGTCAACCGGACGGGACCGCACGGTCCGCCTCCGGGCCGACCACGGCGGCACCGTCACCGACCTCATCACCGCGCTCCTGAGCGACCTCGACCCCGCCGACCGGCCGCAGCAGGCGACCTGGGCGTGGAACCTGCGCACCGGCCGCCGCCTCGACCCGGCCCGCCCGCTCGGCGCGCAGGGGCTGCGGTGCGGCGACACGATCGTGCTCGGCCCGCCCGAGCAGGCACCCGAAGCGCCGGTCGCGCCCGCCGAGCACCGCTTCGAGCTGCTCGTCGTCGCCGGGCCCGACGCCGGACGGTGGCTGCCGCTGCCGGCGGGGGAGTTCGTCATCGGCACCGACCCCTCCGGTGACCTGGTCCTCGCCGACCCGGCCGCCGGCCGCCGCCACCTGCACCTGGGCATCGGCAGCCACGAGGTCGCCGCGACCGACCTGCGCTCGCCGGCCGGCACCACCATCGACGGCGAGCCGCTGACCGGCACCGTCACCCTCGCCCCCGGGCAGCTGCTGCGCCTCGCCGGCACCCTCGTCACCGTCGAGGAGACACCCGCCCTCGACGTGGCCGTCGGCCCGGCGCCGGCCGTGTGGCTGCCGGCGGTGCCGCAGCCGCCGAAGAAGCGGCGCCTGGCGTTCCGGCGCTCGACCCTCGACCCGGTCGCCGAGTTCGCCGCCGCCGTCGAACGCGCCGAGGCCGACGCCGCCGTCAAGCACCGGGCGGTGCTGCGGATGCGCCGCGCCGCGACACCGAGCCTGGCGCATCTCGCCCGCGCCGCCGACCGGTACGCCGGCAGCATCGACAACCCGGAGCTCGCCGCGGTGCGCGCCGGTGGCCTCTGGACCCGCCGCCCCGACGACCGCGACTTCCTCACGCTGCGGCTGCGGACCGCCGACCTGCCGGGCCGGCTCCGCTTCGAACAGCCGCCGCCGGGCCCCGACGCCGACCCGGCCCACGTCGAGCGGACCGAGACGCTGCGGGCCCGGCACGCCGTCGACCGGGACGTGCCCGTCGAGGCCGACCTGCGGGTCCTCGGCGCGCTCGGCGTCGCCGGCCCCACCGGCGTCACCGACGGGGTGCTGCGCTCCTGGCTGACCCAGCTGGCGACCCTCGCCAACCCCACCGACCTCGCCGTCGTCGTGCTCAGCGACGCGCCGGAGTGGACCTGGACCGGCTGGCTGCCGCACACCCGGACGCTGACCGCCGCGATCGCCCCCGGCGCCCGCACGATCGCCGCGGGCGAGGAGGACCGGCTGCAGGTCCTGGCGCTCGTCGAGGCGCTGCTGCGCCAGCGGCGCCGGGGCCGGCACGCGATCGCCGAGTCGTTCGTGCCGCACGTCGTCGTCGTGCTGCCGGACCCGTCGCTGGTGCCGCCGGCGTCCCTGACCCGCCTCGTCGAGGAGGGCCCGCGCTGCGGGATCAGCCTGCTGGTCGGCGCGCCGACCCGCGACGAGCTGCCCCCGGGCGTCTCCGTGCAGGACGGCGAGCCGCTGCCGGCGGACGTCGCGACACGGGTCGCGCACGCGCTCGCCGCCACGCCCGACGCCGCCGGCAGCGCCGCGCCGCGGGTCGCGCCCCTCGCCGAGGTGCTGAACCTGACCGACCTGAGCCCGAGCGCGATCGTGAAGCGCTGGGTGCCGTCGACCCGTGACCGCGGGCTGGCCGCGCCGATCGGGCTCGGCGGCATGGCACCCGGCGGGGTCGGACCGGTCAGCGTCGACCTGCGCCGGGACGGGCCGCACGGGCTCGTCGCGGGGGTGGGCGGCTCGGGCCGCTCGTGGCTGCTGCGGTCCTACCTGGCCGCGCTGGCCGCCACCTACCCGGCGAACCGTCTCACGTTCGTCCTCATGGACTTCCCGCCCGCCTCCGATTCCGTTGCCGCGTCGGATCCGGCCGCCGACGCCGACCCGGGGTCCGCGCCCGTCGGCACCTTCGCCGAATGTGTCTCGCTGCCGCACACCGTCGGCGTCTTCACCGACACCGACCCGCACCAGGCCCGCCGGGTCCTCGTGTCGCTCAACGCGGAGCTGCGCCGCCGCGAGGCCGTCCTGCGCCGGCACTCGGTCAAGGACATCGTCGAGATGGAACGCAAGTTCCCGGCCGCCGCCCCGGCGAACCTGCTCGTCGTCGTCGCCGAGTTCGTCGACGCCCCCGCCGACTTCGTGCCCGCCCTGCGGGAGCTCGCCCGCCGCGGCCGGCACGCCGGCGTCCACCTGCTGCTGGCGACCGCGAAACCGCACGGCGCCGTCGACGACGACCTGCGCGCCGAGGCCGACCTGCGCATCGCGCTGCGCGTCGAGGAGGAGGCCGACAGCCTCGAGGTGCTCGAACGCCCCGACGCGGCACACCTGTCGCCGCTGCTCGCCGGGCGGGCGTTCGTGCGGACCACCGAGGGCGGCTTCCAGGCCGTCCAGGTCGCCTACGGCGGGTTCCGGTCCCCGGCCGGCCGCCGCGCCACCCCCACGACGATCACCGAGGTCCGCTTCGAGTCCGGGCTCATCGACCGCGAGGCGCTCGACGCGCCCGTCGGTGGCGACGACAATGCGCCGACGGACCTGCAGCGGCTCGTGGAGGCGATCACCGCCGCGCACCGCGAGGCCCGCGTCCCCGACCAGCCCCGCCCCTGGCAGCCGCCGCTCGCCCAGTCGTACACGCTGGACGAGCTGACCCAGCCGGAGACGACGGCCCACGCATCTGGGTTCGCCGCCGCGATCGGCATGGTCGACCTGCCCAACTCGCAGGCCCGGCAGGTCTGGCAGCTCGACCTCGACGAGCTCGGCCACCTGCTCGTCTTCGGACCCACCGGCGGCGGCAAGAGCAGCCTGCTCGACACGATCGCCGCTTCCTTCTCGGCCCGGTTCGACGGCACCAGGCTGCGCGTGTACCGCGTCGACGGCACCGCCGTCGAGCAGGCCGAGGCGCTGCTCGCCACCATCGACAAGCTGGTCGTGGAGCGGGCCGCGCTCGCCGAGCACGCCGGCGCCCGCGTCCTCGTCCTCGTCGACGGCCACGACGTACGGCTCAACGACGCCCTCATCCGGCTCGCCGGCGACGGCAAGGCGGTCGGCGTGCACCTGGTCCTCGCGACCGAGCAGCGCAGCGCCGTGCCGACGGCCCTGTCCCGGCTCATGCCCGGCCGGATCGTGCTCCGGTCCGCCGGCCGGGGCCTCGTCGAGGGCACGATCGAGCTGCAGACGGCCCTCGCCACACCACCCGACGCACGCACCGTCACAACACCTGCACAACGCCCCCGCCAGTTGCAGCTCGAGGTCTGAGTACGCTGAACCACCGTGCAGCACAACTACCACGCAGGCTTCGCGTGCTTCGTCGGCCGGCCCAACGCGGGCAAGTCGACGCTCACCAACGCGATCGTCGGCCAGAAGATCGCGATCACGTCGGCGAAGCCGCAGACCACCAGGCACACCGTCCGCGGCGTCGTACACCGGCCGGACTCGCAGCTCGTGCTCGTGGACACCCCCGGGCTGCACCGGCCGCGGACCCTGCTGGGGGAGCGACTCAACGACCTCGTCCGGGCCACCTGGAGCGAGGTCGACGTGATCGGCCTCTGCCTGCCCGCCGACGAGGAGATCGGCCGCGGTGACCGCTTCATCACCGGCGAGATCGCCGAGCTGAAGGCCACCCTCGTCGCGGTCGTCACCAAGACCGACCTCGTCGACCGCGGCAAGCTCGCCGAGCGGCTCCTCGCCGTGCAGGAGCTCGGCGACTTCGCCGACATCGTGCCGGTCAGCGCCGTCTCCGGCGCGCAGGTCCAGACCCTCGTCGACGTCATGATCAAACACCTGCCGGAGTCGCCGCAGCTGTACCCGGACGGCATGCTCACCGACGAACCCGAGCACGTCCTCATGGCCGAGCTCATCCGTGAGGCCGCCCTCGAAGGCGTACGCGACGAGCTCCCGCACTCGATCGCCGTCCTGGTCGAGGAGGTGCTGGTCGAGGAAGGCGGCCTGACCAGGGTCTTCGCCGACGTCTACGTGGAGCGCCCCAGCCAGAAGGCGATCGTCATCGGCCACCAGGCGAGCCGCCTCAAGGACGTCGGCACCCGCGCCCGCCGGGCGATCGAGGACCTCGTCGGCGGCCGCGTCTACCTCGACCTGCACGTCCGGGTCGCCAAGGACTGGCAGCGGGACCCGAAGCAGCTGCGCCGCCTGGGCTTCTGAGGGTTCTTCGGTGTCCGGGGCCGGGTTCAAGGGGAAGCTGTACCGCGACGACGCGGTCATCCTGCGGGTGCAGAAACTGGGCGAGTCCGACCGGATCATCACCCTCTTCACCCGCCGGCACGGCCGCATCCGCGCCGTCGCGAAGGGTGTCCGGAAGACCATGTCGAAGTTCGGCGGCCGCCTCGAACCCTTCGGCCACGTCGACGTGCAGCTCCTCGAAGGCCGCAGCCTCGACGTGATCAGCCAGGTGGAAGGCGTCGACCTGTACGGCCGCCGCATCATGGACGACTACCCCAGGTACACGGTCGCCTCCGCGATCGCCGAGACCGCCGAACGGCTCACCCCCGTCGAGCAGGAGCCGGCGCTGCGCCTGTTTCAGCTGACCCTCGGCGCCATCAAGGCCCTCGCCCTCGGCGAGCACGGCAGCAGCCTCGTCCTGGACGCCTACCTGCTGCGCGCGATGGGCATCGCCGGCTGGGCACCCGCGCTGCGGGAGTGCGCCGTCTGCGGCACCGCCGGCCCGCACCGCGGGTTCTCCGTGCCCGCCGGCGGCGCCGTGTGTCCCGACTGCCGCCCGCCCGGCGCGTCGCACCCGGCGCCTGCGACGATCGAACTGATGGCGGCGCTCGCTTTGTCGGACTGGCTGGTCGCCGACGCCAGCGAGCCCAACCATCGGCGCGAGGCCAGCGGGCTGGTCGCGGCGCATCTGCAGTGGCACCTGGAGCGGGCGCTACGCTCGCTCCCGCTGGTAGACCGGGACGACACCACCCGTGGCCGCGCCCGGGATCGAAAGGACAGTTCGTGAGCAGATTCCGTCCGCCGTCGCAGCACCCCACCGGCGCCCGCCCGCCGGCGCTGCCGAAAGAGGCCGTGCCGCAGCACGTGGCGATCATCATGGACGGCAACGGCCGCTGGGCGAAGCAACGCGGCCTGCCCCGCACCGCCGGCCACACCGCCGGCGAGGCCGCCCTCTTCGACGTCATCGAGGGCGCGCTCGAGCTCGGCGTCAAGTACGTCAGCGCCTACGCCTTCTCGACCGAGAACTGGAAGCGGTCCCCCGAGGAGGTCCGCTTCCTCATGAACTTCAACCGCGACACCATCCACCGCCGTCGCGACGAGTTCCACGAGATGGGCATCCGCGTCCGCTGGGCGGGCCGCCGCCCCAAGCTGTGGCGCAGCGTCATCAACGAGCTCGAGTACGCCGAGGAGCTCACGAAGCGCAACGACAAGCTCACCTTCACCATGTGCGTCAACTACGGCGGCCGGGCCGAGGTCGCCGACGCGGCGGCGCGTATCGCTCTTGACGTCCAGGCCGGTCGCCTCAAGCCCGACCGCATCACGGAGAAGACCTTCGCCCGCTACCTCGACGAGCCCGACCTGCCCGACGTCGACCTGCTGGTTCGCAGCTCCGGCGAGATGCGCACCAGCAACTTCATGATCTGGCAGGCGGCGTACGCGGAGTTCGTCTCCGTCGACACCCTCTGGCCTGACTTCGACCGCCGCCACCTCTGGTACGCCTGCGAGGTCTACGCGAAGCGCGACCGCCGCTTCGGCGGCGCCATCCCCAACCCTGTCGTGCCAACCTTGACCAGCTGAAACTTCCCTGCGTCGTTGCCTCGTCACCGGATTGAAGATCAATTAGGTGAGCTGAGGTACGGTGTGGGAAGCGGCCGGCCGTCACCGGGACCCGCCTCGTTCCACTGCCGTGGGTCGCTCGCATCGGCTCGTTGCCACGGATCGCTTGGGGGTCGCATCGCTCGCCCGCGCGCGTAGATCGCTCACCGCCGGCGATGCTGCCTCCGGTGGGCACGCTGCCTTCGGCGGGCATGCGGCGTTCGGTCGGCGTGCGGCGTGCGGCGTGCGTTCGTCGTGCGGCGTGCGGCGTGCAGCGTGCGGCGTTCGGTCGTCGTGCGGCGTGCGTTCGTCGTGCGGCGTGCGGCGTGCGTTCGGCGGGCACGCGGCAGGCATGCGGAGTTCGGCGGGCGTCGGAGAGCATGCGGCGTTCGGCGGGCGTGCGGCCTCTGTTGGCGTGCGGCCTCCGGTCATGTGGCCTCCGGGCATGCCGAAGGCAGCATCGCGCCGGCGGTGAGCGGTCGCGGCGAACCGTGCCACCGGCTGGCGCGGGTCGGCGGTCCCGGCAGCCCCGCTGGCCGACGAGCGTTTCAGGGGCCCTGACAGCCGGGGCGCTGGCGGACGGTGGTCTTGAGAGGGGCTTGACAGCTGGGGCGCTGGCCGGTGGTGGTCCTGAGAGGGGCCTTGGCGGCAGGGGCGCAGGCCGGTGGTGGTCCTGACAGGCCCGCCGGCCGAGGGTGGTCAACAATCCCCGCAGCCCCGCAGCCCCGCAGCCCCGCAGCCCCGCAGCCCCGCAGCCCCGCAGCCCCGCAGCCCCGCAGCCCCGCAGCCCCGCAGCCCCGCA